>JAAYTE010000060.1 GCA_012518175.1 Gammaproteobacteria bacterium
CTCAATAACCATGTGCAGATAGCCAATAAAAGTATTTTGGTCTTGGGTGCTGGCGGTGCAGTGCGTGGGATTCTAGAGCCACTGCTGGCGCAAAATCCTAAAGAAGTGTGCATTGTGAACCGCACCGTGGAAAAAGCCGAACAGTTAGCCAGAGAGTTCACTGATTTAGGCCCTATGACCGCTTGCGGCTACGACTGGATTGATGCGCCTGTGGATATCATTATCAACGGCACTTCTGCCAGCCTCAGCGGCGACCTACCACCACTGGCCAACACTCTGGTAAAAGCTGGCGACACGCTGTGCTATGACATGATGTATAGCAAACACACCACAGTATTTAATCAGTGGGCACAGCAACAAGGCGCGGCACTGACTTTAGACGGTTTAGGAATGCTCGTAGAGCAAGCAGCAGAAGCGTTCTATGTCTGGACTGGCGTGCGCCCCAATGCAGCACCGGTGCTACAAGCACTACGTGCCCAGCTCTAAACCTTTAAGCAGAACGCAGCACTTTGCCGCTACGCAAGTCGCGAATGGTGCTGGGTTTGCTGTGCTGTCCCAGCTCGCCACTTAAGACCGCATCCAGTTGACCATGGAAATACTGCTCAATGCGCAGGCGACTTTTAGCCGGTAATAAACCACTGGGGTTGGCCGAGGTGGAGACCAAGGGGCCTGTTGCAGCACACAACTGCACCACTAAAGGGTGAGCACTGACCCGCACCGCCACAGTGTCATGCTCACCACTAATCCACTCAGGCACACGATCATGATGCGGCACTAACCACGTATTAGGCCCTGGCCAACTTTGCTTTAATTGCGCTAACGCACTGTCACTCAAGCCCTCAAGCAACCAGGCCAACTGCTCAATATCTGCGGCCACTAAAATCAGGCCCTTATGCATGGGACGCTCTTTTAAAGCCAGCAAGCGCGTTACAGCTGTGGCATTAAACGGATCACAGCCTAACCCCCACACCGCCTCTGTAGGGTAGGCAATTACTGCGCCTTGTCGAACTTTCTTTGCAACCTGTTGGATCTGCCAAGCGCTGGTCATAATTCTCTTTGCACTGCGTAATACGGGATGAACTGGCTTTACTTGAAGTCAGCGTAAGGGATTATCGGTTCAATTGGTAAGCTTAAATCACCTTGCCAAGGTGCAAAGGAGTAACGTAAATACAGCATCGCGCGACTCGGTGAGTAATCGTCACTGTACTGCCAATCCAGTCCTGTGCCTATGACCCAATTATCAGTTAAGCGGCGTTCAACATAACAATACGATTATTGTGCACTTGATACGAGGCAATAATCTTCTCAAAAAGTAGCGCGAAAATACGCTGTAAAGCGATTTTTACAAACTCCAAAGCCGAAACCACACCTTTGATGTTTGGCGGCTTAATGCACTCAATTACCGCTTCTAAGTTTTCTAATAAAGGGCAGGTATGGTGTTGATTTTGTAAATCCCCCGACATATTCAAAAGCTGCACTAACTGAATATCTGCTGCGGCAACCAATGCAGCACCATTTTGTAACAACAACTGATCTTCTGGGGCGGTTCAATTTGCTATGCAATTTAATCGCAACCCTGCTGAATCAGAATATAAGTCAGTATAGAGATAAGTTACAGCAAGCAGCCATAGCAATCTGCTAAAAAAGGATAGGCTAGCATTAATTATACTAGCAGCATGATTAACGGATTTCTAAGCCATTTAATTGACGTCAAAAACGCGATAAAAGCTTATGAATAATTGCCGTAGTTTCTAAGAATTATACAGCCAAAAACCACCCTCACGACTGACCCGCCCATCAATCTCCAACTCTGTCAGCAAACCCAACACTTCCTGCAGAGGTAACTCGCTGAGATCAACCAGCCCTTCTGTATCGAGCGGGCGTACTTTAAGCAGCTCCAGTAATGGATGCTGCAACTCAAGCGCAGTTTGCAGCGGCGGTGGCTCAACAGCACCAATCCGCTGCCAGCCCTGCAGTGACTCTAAAATATCATCAACTGTTTCAATTAAAGTTGCACCATTACGAATCAGTTGATGGCAGCCGCGCGCGCCAGGGGCATGAATAGAACCGGGAATGGCATATACCTCGCGGCCTTGCTCCGCCGCTAAACGAGCAGTGATCAGCGAGCCACTGGAAGGGCTGGCTTCAACCACCAGCACACCCAGCGCTAAGCCACTAATAATACGATTGCGCCGCGGGAAATGACTGGCGTGGGGCGCACTATCGAGGGCCAGCTCTGAAACCACAGCGCCACCCTGCGCAATAATTTCCTGCAATAAATCGCGGTGCCGTGCCGGATAAATACGCTTGAGCCCAGTACCCACCACAGCAACAGTTGCTCCCTGTACAGCCAATGCACCTTGGTGCGCTGCCGCATCCACACCTAAAGCCAAGCCACTGGTTACCACAAAACCACCCTCGGCTAGGCTGCGAGCAAAACTATGGGCAGTATCCAGACCCGGTCGAGTGGCGCGACGACTGCCCACAATAGCAATTTGCGGTTGCTCCAAAATAGCCGCATCACCTTGTACAAACAGCAGCGGCGGTGCGCCAGCAGTTTCTTTTAATAATGCAGGATAATTGGGTGAGTCATGTAGCAACAGGTGATGCTGACTGTTTTCCAACCAGCGTAAGGCCTGCAAAGCTTGCTCACGGATCTCCTCACTGCGCCGTGCATCGACGCTTGCTTGTGGTAACCCTAGGGAGCGCCAAGCCGCACCGGGCGCGCTCAATGCGGCGCTGGCGGAAGCAAACACTTTCAGCAACCGATAAAATCGTTGCGGCCCAATCTCTGGGAGGCTGTGCAAGCGCAAACGCGCTTCAAGTTCGGCTGGTGAGCAAGGCGACATAGCAACATCCTTATTAAGCGAAATGACATCCTGTCATGGGTGCTCTTCAGTGTAGTAACCTTAAGCCAGAAAGCAAAAAAGCGCCCTTTTTCAAGGACGCTTTATATTTGACCACTTGCTAGCAGGCGCTGCTTAAGGGTTTTGCACCTTATCCAGTACCGCCAACTGACGATTTGCATGCAACACCAAGCCATAGCTCAGCTTGTCATAGGTACGGAAGATCATCAGCAAACCCGAACGCTCATCTGGAATCTTCACTGACTCACCACTGACGCGGTCACGCACTGTTTCACCGGTTTTATAAACAGCTAAAACATTGCCCTCAACCAATCCGTCGCGGGCACCTTTATTAATAGTGACCACATCAAACTGACCAATTTGCGTCACCCCGCGCGGCACATCCAAAATCAAACCATTAATAGTCTCTTGTGGCTCGCTGGGTACGAAAGTTGAGTTAATCGCCCGCTCTTCAGTGGGAAAAAGACGGTCGGCATTACGCACTTCTTGTGTGGTACGGGTTAACGCCATGGTGCCAATGTCGCCCTCTACAGCAACAATTTCACCAGTACCAATATCGTCCGCATTAATACCGAGAAACTCTTCAGTCACAGGATCAACGTAAGTGCGGCCTTGGCGATAAATACCATAAATGCCATCATCAGCCACCTTGCCGCGCACATAAATACGGTCACCCTTACCACTCACCACTCGTTCTGCACTGCCAGCCACCACATAAGGGCTGTTACTGAACTCAGCATTGCTGTTCACAATACGGTTGCTCAGCAAAAAACTATTAATAGCCTCTAAAGGGATCGTTGGGATAGCCTCAGCCATTGGCGTGCTGCGTACTTTAGGGGATAACTTAATAGTGCCACGACTCGCACCGCGATTGAGCATGATGCGCGGCTGCCCATCAATGTATACTAGGCTTAAGCGATCACCTGGATAAATCAAATGCGGATTGGCAACTTGCGGATTCGCGTGCCAAAGCTCTGGCCACTTCCACGGTTGACTCAAAAACTTACCGGATATGTCCCATAAAGTGTCACCTTTCACTACTGTATAGCTATCAGGGTGGCCATTTTTTAACTGTACTTGTGCTTGTACTGCTGCGCTAGCAAGTAGTAACAAAGCAAGTAATGTTTTCCTCATGCGGTGAATCCCTTTATCATATGTCGACAGTGGAACGCCCAATGACAATTCCAAAACCCATTTTGGCTTTATAGCCATTTCTTTATTATGCTAAGCGTCATAGTAGCAGCGCTTTCCAATTTTATTCCATAAGTACATCACAAACGCATATGGCAATTTTAAATATTCTTGAATATCCCGATCCTCGACTGCGTACCATAGCTAAACCTGTGACGCAGGTCGATGACCAAGTTCGCATCCTGATTGATGACATGCTCGAAACCATGTACGACGCTCCAGGTATAGGTTTGGCTGCCACACAGGTTGACCAACATATTCGCCTAATAGTTATGGATTTATCTGAAGATAAGTCTGAACCCTTGGTGTTTATTAACCCTGACATTGAAACACTCACTGATGACACAGATCTTTACCAAGAAGGTTGTTTGTCGGTGCCGGGTTTCTACGAAGACGTGCAACGTCCACAGCGCGTTAAAATTCGCGCCTTAGACCGCAACGGCGAGCCTTTTGAGCTGATTGCTGAAGGGTTACTCGCAGTCTGCATCCAGCATGAGTGCGACCATTTAAACGGTAAACTCTTTGTGGATTATTTATCGTCGTTGAAACGTGACCGCATTAAGAAAAAGCTTGAAAAAATTCATCGCCAGCAAAAAGCTTAACGCTGATTAAGTCGCCGCTGCGCTGTGACATCTCTTTTGTATTTGCAAGGTGATTGTATGTCCTCGTCTTTACGTATTGTGTTTGCCGGTACACCTGAGTTTGCCGCCCATCATTTACAAGCGCTTCTCAACAGCCAACACAGCGTTGTCGCAGTGTATACACAACCTGACCGCCCAGCTGGGCGTGGCCAAAAGCTCACCCCTAGTGCAGTCAAGCAGCTGGCCACTGAGCATGCGATCCCGGTATTGCAACCGGTTAACTTGCGCAGCCCCGAAGCACAGCAAGAGCTGGCGGAGTTCAACGCAGACCTGATGGTCGTGGTGGCTTACGGCTTGATTTTGCCGCAAGCAATTTTAGACACGCCGCGCTTGGGCTGCATCAATAGTCACGCTTCACTCTTGCCCCGTTGGCGCGGCGCAGCACCTATCCAGCGGGCCATTGAAGCCGGTGACCAAGAAACAGGGGTGACCGTAATGCAAATGGAGGCGGGCTTAGACACCGGCCCTATGTTGCTCAAAGTCAGCACCCCGATTAGCGCCAGCGACACGGGAGGCAGTCTCCATGACCGTTTAGCAACGCTTGGCCCAGATGCTGTACTTAAAGCCATTGAGGGTTTAGTTGACGGCAGCATAAGCCCAGAAAAGCAGCTGGATGGCCTCGCCACCTACGCGCACAAACTAAATAAGCAAGCCGCATTGATTAACTGGCAGCGCCCAGCCATAGAATTGGACTGCCAAATCCGGGCGATGCACCCTTGGCCTGTATGTCACAGTACTTTGGCTGGGGAAACACTGAAAATCCATGCCGCTGAACTGGCAGAAGGTCAGGGCCAACCAGGCGAGATTCTCAGCGCCAGCCCTGATGGCCTCGTAGTCGCCTGTGCCGAGCAAGCCCTGCGCCTGACCCACTTACAGTTACCCAATGGCAGAGCTTTAGCTTTCCGCGATTTACTCAATGGCCGTCAAGCGCTGTTTGCTCCAGGGCAGGTATTAGGCTTATGAACCCACGCCTCGCGGCAGCTCGCGCCCTGACTGCAGTACTCGCTGGCAAAGCATCTCTAGCCAGCAGTTTACCCACCCAATTGGAGCGCGTAAGCGACCGCGATAAAGGCTTAGTACAAGAACTCGCTTTTGGTACAGCACGCTGGCAACCACGCTTATCTGCCTTAGCCGCAGCACTATTAAGCAAGCCATTTCGCAAGGCCGATCAAGATGTTGAAGCATTGCTCTTAGTGGGCTTATATCAACTTTTATACACCCGCATCCCTGCCCACGCAGCCATTTCTGAAACTGTTGGCTGCGCCACAGCGTTGAAAAAACCTTGGGCCAAAGGTTTACTCAATGCCGTCTTGCGCCGCGCACAACGGGAAGCCGAAACCCTCTTACCCAGCTTAGAAAAAGATCCGGTAGTGCTTACCGCGCACCCACGCTGGTTACAAAAATCCTTAAAAGCGTTTTGGCCAGATGACTGGTTAAATATCTGCAACGCCAATAACAGTCACCCACCTTTCACCCTGCGGGTTAACCAAAAGCAGGGCAGCCGTGACAGTTATTTAGCCCGCCTTAATGCAGCAGGAATTGCCGCCCAGGCCACTGCCTTTAGCCCTGACGGGATTACCTTGGCTGCTGCTTGCGAGGTGACGGCCCTGCCCGACTTTGCTACGGGTGCAGTGAGCGTACAAGATGAAGCGGCGCAACTGGCGGCGCAGCTATTGTTACTCGAACCTAAGCAACGGGTATTAGATGCCTGTTGCGCACCTGGCGGCAAAACCTGCCATATTTTAGAAAGCCAAGCCGACTTAGGTGAAGTGGTTGCCATTGATTTAGAGCCACAACGCTTACAGCGCGTAGAAGAAAATCTAGCACGCTTACAGCTTGACGCCACTTTACTGGCCGGTGATGCACGGGCTACTGAGCAATGGTGGGACGGAGAAGTTTTTCAGCGTATCTTGCTCGATGCGCCCTGCTCAGCCACAGGTGTTATTCGTCGTCATCCGGATATTAAACTCACCCGTCAAGCGGATGACATTGCCGCTCTGGCGCAATTACAGGGTGAGTTGCTCGATGCTCTGTGGCCGACGTTGGCCGATAATGGCATTTTATTGTACGCCACCTGCTCCACCTTACCCACAGAAAATACCGAAGTGATCGCGGCTTTTTTACAACGCACCAAAGATGCGCAAGAGCTGCCGTTCACCGCAACTTTTGGCCAAGCACAACCCCACGGACGCCAGCTCCTTGCCCAAGTCGATGGCCATGACGGCTTTTACTATGCGCGATTGATCAAGCAAGCAGCCAACTCAAGCGCTTAAGGACATCAGCATGAAAATTATTATTCTCGGGGCGGGACAAGTGGGCGGCACCCTAGCTGAGCACCTCGCCAGTGAAGCCAATGATATTACCGTGGTAGACACCGACACTGAACGCTTGCGTGACTTGGGTGATCGCTTAGATATTCGCACAGTGCAGGGGCATTGCTCGTTTCCAACTATTTTACGCCAAGCCGGTGCTGATGATGCTGACATGCTGGTGGCTGTGACCAACAGCGATGAAACCAACATGGTCGCCTGCCAAGTGGCGCACACTTTATTTCGTACACCAACCAAAATAGCCCGAGTACGTGAGTCGGCTTACTTAACCCGTTCCGAGTTATTTGCTCCTGATGCGATTCCGATTGATGTCTTAATCAGCCCTGAGCAGGCCGTCACCAACCATATTAAACGTTTAATTGAATACCCAGGCGCCTTACAAGTCCTCGATTTTGCCGATGGCAAAGCGCAGTTGGTGTGTGTTCGCGCCTATTATGGTGGCCCGCTGGTGGGACAAGAGCTGCGTCAACTGCGGGAGCATATGCCCAATGTAGACACTCGGGTTGCTGCAATTTTCCGCCGTGACCGGCCAATTTTCCCCACTGGCGATACTATTATCGAAGTGGATGATGAAGTGTTTTTCATTGCCGCTCGTATTCATATCCGCGCCGTTATGAGTGAGTTACGGCGCATGGAAGACAGCTACCGTAAAGTCATTATTGCTGGCGGTGGGCATATTGGTGAACGCTTAGCCGAGGCAATTGAAAGCCGCTATCAAGTTAAAATCATTGAAATCAACGCCGCTCGCTGCCGTTATTTATCCGACAGTTTAGACACCACCGTGGTGTTACATGGCAGCGCTTCCGACCGCGATCTGCTGGTGGAAGAAAACATTGATGAAGTGGATATTTTCTTAGCCCTGACCAACGATGACGAAGCCAATATCATGGCTTCGCTGCTGGCCAAGCGCTTGGGCGCACGAAAAGTCATGGCGATCATTAATAATCCAGCTTACGCTGACTTGGTCCAAGGTGGCGCCATTGATATTGCGATCAGCCCACAACTGGCGACCCTGAGCACCTTATTGACCCACGTGCGCCGTGGCGATATTGTCAGCGTCCACTCGCTGCGCCGCGGCGCCGCAGAAGCCATTGAAGCCATTGCCCACGGTGATCGCAAATCCAGTAAAGTCATTGGCCGTAAGCTCAGTGAAATCAACTTACCGCCAGCCACCACCATTGGCGCGATTATTCGCAACGATACGGTTTTGATTGGCAGTGAAGACCTTGTCATTCAAGCGGATGATCACTTTATTATTTTCGTGGTCGATAAAAAATATATTCGTGATGTAGAACGTCTGTTCCAGCCCGGGCTGACCTTCTTTTAACTGATAACCCCACAGACTTGAACGAGTAGACTCCATGCACTTTGCCGCAATTGGTCGCATTCTGGGCGTGTTATTGATGCTATTTAGTAGCAGTCATATACCACCACTACTGATTGCTCTCTATGAGGGTGGCGGCTCAAGTGCAAGTTTTGCTTGGTCATTTGCGATTACCTTGCTGACCGGCCTAGTTATTTGGTTACCAGTACGCCGCGCTCGGGCTGAATTGCGGGTGCGCGACGGTTATTTAATCACTGCTTTATTTTGGATTGTACTGGGCGTATTCGGGGCGATTCCTTTCTTACTCTCCCCCAGTCCCAACATGGGCATTAGCGATTCGCTGTTTGAAGCTTTTTCCGGCTTAAGTACCACTGGTGCTACAGTATTAACTGGTATCGATCAACTGCCGCATTCCATTCTTTACTATCGCCAGCAATTACAATGGCTCGGCGGCATGGGGATTGTCGTCTTAGCAGTGGCAATTATGCCAATGTTAGGTGTAGGTGGGATGCAACTGTACCGCACAGAAATGCCTGGACCACTCAAAGACAACAAACTCTCTCCACGCATTGCTGATACGGCAAAAACTTTATGGATGATTTATTGCGCCTTGACCTTGCTTTGCGCTCTAGCCTACTGGGCGGCTGGCATGGATGTATTCGATGCCATTAGCCATAGTTTCTCCACTATTGCGATTGGTGGTTTTTCTACCCATGATGCCAGCATCGGCTACTTTGATAGCGCGCTGATTGAGCTGATCTGTATGTTCTTTATGGCCATCTCCGGGATGAACTTTGCCCTGCACTTTCTAGCCTTACGCAGCCGCTCCCTGAAAGCTTATTTAAGTGATCCTGAGTGCCTCACCTACCTAAAAATACTCGCTGTCACTTTTGCTATCACCGCGGTCATTTTGATGATTTATGACCATCATGCCAACCCACTGCTATCCCTGCGCTATGCGGCATTCCAGGTGGTCTCAGTCACCACCACCACAGGCTTTAGTATCACTGACTTCAGTGGCTGGCCTAGCTTTTTGCCCTTTTTATTGCTCTACACCACCTTTATTGGTGCCTGTGCCGGCTCCACCGGTGGCGGCATGAAAGTGATGCGAGTGATGCTGTTATATCGCCAAGGGCAACGTGAGATCCAACGCCTGCTCCACCCCAACGGGGTTTTCACCATTAAGTTAGGCAAGCGCAAGGTGCCCGACCGTGTTATTGAATCGGTATGGGGGTTTTGTGTCGTCTATATGGTGACTTTCTTCACCCTGATGCTCGCCTTATTGGCCTGTGACCTTGACCCAGTGACCGCATTTTCGGCATTGGCCTCATGCATGAACAACCTCGGACCGGCACTCGGTGATGTAACTGCGCACTATGGCAGTTTGCCTGATGCAGCCAAGCTAATCCTGAGCTTAGCGATGATTCTCGGTCGTCTCGAGGTGTTCTCCTTGCTGATTTTACTGTCACCGGCATTTTGGCGTTATTGATAGCTGCGCAGCATTCAACTCCTTAACCTGCACAAAGCTACGCTATCCAGTTGGCTGGGCTTGCGCTAAATACGCATCTTTAAGGCGCACATAGTTGCCGGCAGTGTAGGTAAAATAAGCCATTTCTTCTTCGCTAAGAGCGCGTACTTGCTGCGCTGGACGGCCCATATATAAGTAACCACTGGGCAAGTGCTTACCCGGCGCCACCAAGCTACCGGCTGCTAAAACCACATCATCATCGATACGTGCACCATCCATCACAATAGAACCCATGCCAATCAATACCCGCGAGCCAATGCTGCAGCCATGTAATAACGCTTGATGCCCGATGGTCACATCCTCACCAATATCCAATGGATAGCCGGCAGGATTAAATGGCCCTGCATGGGTGATATGTAACACACTGCCATCTTGCACACTGCTACGCGCACCAATGCGAATACGGTGCATATCACCCCGTATCACGGCCTGCGGCCACACTGAACAATCTGCAGCTAAATGCACATCACCGATCACCACTGCACTTTCATCAACAAATACCCGAGCGCCGCACTGTGGTAATATTTCGTTATAGATTCTAATCGACACAATAGAAAACCTTAAGCCGCGTAGGCACTCATTTGTATTAAGATAGATACATGATTGGCGGTTAAGCCGCCATCCCCTTTTTTGTTTTTACAGGTATTACCGTGACTGATCAATCGAACCCTTTATTGCAAGATTTTGACTTACCCACCTATTCAGCCATTCGTCCTGAGCATATCGAGCCGGCCATTGATACCATTCTCGCCGACAGCCGTGCTGCTATTGCGCAACTATTAAACAATGCACAACAGCCCACTTGGGACAGTTTAGTGCTCCCAATGGACGAACTGGGCGCCCGCCTAGGCGAAGCTTGGAGCCCCGTCAGCCACTTGAACGCGGTATGCAACAGCCCAGAACTGCGCGTGGCCTATGAAGCCTGCTTACCCAAGCTGTCTGAGTTTTGGACTGAGCTGGGGCAAAATCGCGCTCTATTTAAAGCCTATCAAGCCCTCGCAAGCAGTCCTGCTGCAGAGCAGTTCTCCATTGCGCAAAAAACCATTTTAGAAGATCAATTGCGTGATTTTCGTTTATCCGGTATTGACCTAGAGCCTGCGCAGCAGAAGCGCTATGGCGAAATTCAAATGCGCCTGTCTGATCTTTCCAGCAGCTTTTCCAATAACTTGCTCGATGCCACCCAAGCCTGGACCAAGCATATTACCGACGAGCAAGCTTTAGCCGGTTTAACCGACTCAGCCAAAGAGCAAATGGCCCAGGCCGCGCAAGACAAAGCGCTCGATGGCTGGTTAATCACCCTTGAGTTCCCCAGCTATTACGCCGTCATGACCTATGCTGACGACCGCAACCTACGTGAAGAGGTGTATACCGCTTATAGCACCCGTGCATCCGATCAAGGCCCCAATGCCGGTCAGCTCGACAACTCACCGATCATGGCAGAAATCTTAGATTTACGCCTCGAACTGGCACAACTGCTGGGCTTTAAAAACTACAGTGAGCTGTCACTAAGCACCAAGATGGCCGAGTCCACCGAGCAAGTATTAACCTTCTTGCACGACTTAGCTGAGCGCAGCAAACCCTTTGCCGAGCAAGACTTAAATGAATTGCGCGCTTTTGCTGCCGAGCACAATGTGCAGGATCTCAACAGCTGGGATGTGGGTTATTTCAGCGAGAAGCTACGTGAGCAGCGCTACGACATCAGTGAAGAAGAGCTACGCGCTTACTTCCCCATCGATAAAGTCCTGAGCGGTTTATTCGCCATTGTGGAGCGACTGTATGGCATTCAAATCACCGAGCTGAGTGACTTTGATAGCTGGCATCCCGATGTGCGTTTGTTTGAAATCACTGAAAATGGCCAACATGTCGGACGCTTTTTCTTTGATCTGTATGCGCGGGCACACAAGCGTGGCGGAGCTTGGATGGATGGCTCGCGGGATAAATACCGCGCCGCTGATGGCAGCCTGATCAACCCCATTGCTTACCTAGTGTGCAATTTCACCCCTGCCAGCCAAGGCAAACCTGCGCTGTTAACCCATGATGAGGTCACCACGTTATTCCATGAATTTGGCCACGGCCTGCACCACTTATTAACCCGCATTGAGTTCGCCGGCGCGTCTGGCATCAATGGTGTGGCTTGGGATGCGGTGGAATTGCCCAGCCAGTTTATGGAAAACTGGTGCTGGCAGCCGGAAGGCTTAGCGCTCATTTCCGGCCACTACGAGAGCCAAGAAGTACTGCCCAAAGCACTACTGGATAAAATGCTGGCTGCTCGCAACTTCCAATCAGGTCTAGGCATGTTGCGCCAGTTAGAGTTCTCGCTATTCGACTTTGAGCTGCACTGCAGTCATGGTGATGGCCGCAGCGTATTAGATGTATTGCACAGCGTGCGCGAGCAAGTGGCGGTAATGACACCACCAAGCTGGAATCGTTTTGCCAACAGTTTTGCACACATTTTTGCCGGTGGTTACGCGGCTGGTTATTACAGCTACAAATGGGCAGAAGTGTTATCTGCTGATGCATTTTCCCGCTTTGAAGAAGAAGGTGTGCTCAACCCAGAAACTGGCCGCGCCTTCCGTGACGCCATCCTTGCTAAAGGCGGCTCCCAGTCACCTATGCAACTGTTTGTTGAGTTTCGCGGACGCGAGCCAGCCATCGACGCACTATTGCGCCACAGCGGTCTTAGCGACCATAACGCAGCATAACGGACGAGATGATAATGACAACGCCAAGTGCTACCACAGAGAAAGAACCGCAAAAACGCTTTATCGCTGGTGCAGTCTGCCCAGCCTGTCAGGTCATGGACGGCATCCGCATGTGGGAAGTGGATGAAGTCCCACACCGTGATTGCGTGCATTGCGGTTATAGCGACACTTTAAACGCGGAAGGTAATTCCATTCCCAATGAATTACCCACCCGCGTCAATGTCAGCGCATTGCAAAAACCCAAAGAGAGCAAAGGCCAAGCCCTGCAGTTTTTCCCCAACCCCAAGTTGAAAAAATAAATTTTCAGCGCAATAAAAAACGGCCTCAGTGGGCCGTTTTTTTATAACTGCAAGCTTACTCAGCCAGTTTCTCAAAAGGTACTGGACGAGGTGTTGCCGCAGTGGAAGGTGGAAGCATTGGAATTGCAAAGCTGGGTTGCTCACCCGTCAAGCTTTTTAAGAATGCAGTCATCTGACTGATCTGCTCTTCATCCAGCTTACGCCCCAACTGTAAGCGCGCCATGACATCAACCGCCTCTTCCAGATTCCAGTAAGCACCGTCATGGAAGTACGGGTAGGTTAATTCAACGTTACGCAAGGTTGGTACTTTAAACTTAAAGCGGTCTAAGTCATCACCAGTCAAACCAGCCACACCTTCGGCAGGGTTATTAGTGACATACTCTTCAAATAAACCCATTTTCTGGAATGAGTTACCGCCCACTGCTGGCCCGTTATGGCAAGCGGTGCAACCTACTTCTTTAAATAGCTTATAGCCAGCCTTAGCATCAGCTGAGATCGCATCATCATTACCTTGCAGCCACTGATCAAACGGCGCATTCGGCGTCACTAAAGTTTTTTCAAACTCAGCAATGGCATCAGTCACTTCATTAATAGTAATGGTGTCAGTGTTATAAACATCTTGGAACGACTGCACATACTGTGGAATAGACGCTAAAACGCCCACTGCTAAGTCATGGGTAAAGCCCATCTCCATTGGGTTAGCAATAGGGCCACCGGCCTGCTCTTGCAAGTCAGCAGCGCGTCCATCCCAAAACTGTGCCAGATTTAAACTGGAGTTCAGCACTGTTGGAGAGTTGATAGGACCTTCTTGCCAGTTATGACCAATGGAGGACGGTAAGTTATCACTGCCGCCCATGCTCAAGTTGTGGCAGGAGTTACAGGAAATAAAACCGGACTTCGATAAGCGCGGATCAAAGAACAACTGTTTACCCAACTCAACCTTTGCCGCATCGGTAACTACCGCTGGCTCAATGGGTTGAACAGGCTCATTTTTTTGCGGCGCAGCAAAGGCAGCAACACTCATACTTACCGTGAGCGCCAATACAGATAGCTTAAGCATTAGAATATCCCTCTATGGAACTCAATAACTTTATTAGTGTCAGGATGCTTGATAGCACTTAGCCTTTAATTGATCAAGATCAACTAAAGGCTATTGAGGCTAATATTCTTTTGCGCACACTCAAACCAAGCCACTGTTAGCTTTGCGCTGCACGCATGATGCTTGCCGGATCCAACGCCTGCATGGCGGCATATTGACTGACAAAAACCTGCCCACCAAACTCATTGAGAAAGTCGGAGCGGCGCAACTGATCCATCACTGGGCCCTTTACTTCCGACAAGTGCAGCTGCACCTGCGCCGCAGTTAGGCGCTCTGCAATGGCCTCTAAACTATCCAGAGCACTGGCATCAATTAAGTTCACCCCAGA
Source organism: Gammaproteobacteria bacterium (assembly GCA_012518175.1). Lineage (GTDB taxonomy): Bacteria > Pseudomonadota > Gammaproteobacteria > Pseudomonadales > Pseudomonadaceae > Denitrificimonas. Next base: position 14,310 of record JAAYTE010000060.1, read on the forward strand.
ACACATCAACACTAAATGCTGACAGTCAGGGTAATCCACCATCAATTCAATAATGCGCTCTTCTAAATAACGCGCATTGGGAAAATACAGGCTTTCATCAACGCGCAAGGACAAGACAGTGTCGCTTTGAATAACATTAAACCGCTCAATATTGCGAAAATGCTCACTGCCCGGTAATTGCCCTACCACAGCACTATGTGGACGACTGGTACGCCATAAGAACAGCAATAAGGACAGACTCACACCCATCACAATACCAATCTCAACCCCCATAAACAGCACACCAAACATGGTGGCTGCTTGGGCGATAAAATCTTGCTTGGAAAAACGCCAAGTGCGCTTTAATGAGCCAAAATCAACCAAACTCAGCACCGCAACAATAATGGTGGCCGCTAACACTGCGTGCGGTAAATTGTGAAATAGCGGGGTGAAAAACAATGCAGTCAGTGCAATCCCTAGTGCAGTTAAAATGCCCGCCATCGGTGTGCGCGCACCCGCATCAAAATTAACAATCGAACGTGAAAAGCCACCTGTGACAGGAAAACCACCGCTCACTGCCGCAGCAATATTCGCCGCACCTAAACCCACCAACTCTTGGTCAGGATCAATCCGCTCACGCCGCTTTGCCGCCAATGTTTGCGCCACAGAGACAGATTCAACAAAACCCACCAAACTAATCAAAAGCGCCGCAGGCAGCAATTGCATCGCCAACTGCCAATCCATCGTCGGCAGACGTAAAGCTGGCAAGCCTTCTGGAATCGCACCAACCACATGCACGCCACTACTGGCCAAATCACCCCAGGTCACTATTAACACAGAAACAATAATGGTTAATACAGGTCCTGTTTTAGTTAGGCTATCGGCCCAACCTGAACTCAATCCTAGCGCCAGCAGCAACCCTTTTAAACGGGTACGCGCTAATTGTAAAAACACTAGGCACAAGCCACCAATCAGTAAAGTTGGCACATTAATAAACGGCAGTTGCTGCGCCAACGAAGGAATAAGCTGCAGCACCGTTTGCCCTTCGGCACTGACTCCAAGAATATATTTAAACTGACTTAAAGCGATCAATAGCCCAGAAGCACTGATAAACCCAGAGATCACTGGATGGCTGAGAAAGTTAGCTAAAAAACCTAAGCGCAGCACAGCCATCAGCAGCAATACCACACCAGATAAAGCAGCCAACAACATCGCAGCACCAATATAAGCGGCAGAGCCGGATGGGAACATCGGCTCTAACGCAGCTGCCGTCATCAAGGAAATAACTGCCACTGGGCCAACCGCCAAAGTGCGGCTAGAACCAAAAACCGCATACAGCAACAATGGCGCAATACTGGCATACAAGCCGGTTATTGGCGGTAAGCCAGCCAGCATGGCATAGGCTAAACTTTGCGGAATCAACATCAAGGTGACAATGACCGCGGCCAAGCCATCTTTGCCAGCGGTCATACGGTCATAAGAAGCTACCCAGTCGATACAGGGTAGCCAGTGTCTTAGTTTCACTCTTTAGTTCCTGATTGAAAGTCACAAGCCTGTACGGCTGTGGGTCGATGCGGTGCATGATCAAGTACGCTGGGTTTCGCCAACCATTCGCGACCTTTGAGCAACATATCGAAGTAAATAGACGGCATCCAACGTGCTTTCAGCTGCCAAGCTAAACGACGTGGCACCAGCGGATCGAGGGGGAAAGTGGGCAATAACTTACCGCCATAACCAAACTCAGCAAGCACTGCTTTGCCGCGCTCCACTACCAACGGGCAAGCACCATAACCATCGTAGACTGCACGCACTTCGCGCTTAGCCAAGACTGCTAAAATATTTTCCGCCACCACTGGCGCTTGTTTACGTACTGCTGCTGCAGTTTTTGCATTGGGCGCAGAGCACACATCACCTAGAGCAAAAATATTGCCAAAACGAGGATGACACAGGGTGTCATGGTGTACTTCCAGCCAACCGTCTTTATCTGCTAAAACACTTTCACGGACAAAACGCGGCGCGCGCTGGGGCGGTACTGCATGTAAAAAGTCAAAAGACTTTTCAATGCGCTGCTGATTTCCCTCAGCATCAGTCACCGCAAACCACGCCTTCCCAGCCTCACCGTCAACCTCTACTAGGTTGTGCTGGAAGTTCAGTTGGGTTTGGTATTTATCGATGTACTGCATCAATGGTGGCACAAAGTCGGCCACACCAAACAACACATTGCCCGCTGTACAAAACTCAGTTTCCACGGCGGCTAAAACACCTTCTTTCAGCCACCAGTCAGCGGACATATACAAGGCTTTTTGTGGCGCACCGGCACATTTAATCGGCATTGGTGGCTGGGTAAAAATAGCTCGGCCTTTGCGTAAGTTTTGCACCAGCTGCCAAGTATAAGGCGCCAACTCTAAAACATAGTTTGAGGTCACGCCGTTTTTGCCAAGGGTTTCACGCAAGCCTTTAATGGCATCCCAATGTAGCTTTAAGCCCGGGCACACAATCAAGGTGCGGTAAGCCAGCTGCCGGCCATCTTCTAATATCACGGTGTTTTGTTCAGGTAGAAAGCCGGTCACTGCCGCTCGAATCCACTGCGCCGGCTCAGGGATGCATTGCGCCATCGGCCGCTCAGTTTGCGAACGGGTAAAGACCCCCGCGCCCACCATGGTCCAGCCTGGCTGATAATAGTGTTGCTCGCTGGGCTCAACCACCCCAATGCGCAAACTTGCATCACGCTTGAGCAAGCTGGCAGTGACAGCACAGCCCGCCGCACCACCACCAACCACTAGAACATCATAACGATTGCTCTGCGCCGAGTGTGCAGCATCGGGGACGCACTGCTGCTCAGTCCAGCGCTGCTGTATGCGCGGCACTAAACCGGTTAAGTCGTAGCCCGCCGATTGGGCTGCAGCCAAAATAGCGGTGGCATCCAAACGGCTTGCCTCACTTAACGCCCACAAACTAGATGAGCGTGTACCAGTACGGCAAAACGCTAATACTGGACCTTTGACTTGGCTTAATAACTGAGCAAAATCACTGACATTGGCATCGCTGATTTGTCCTGCAATCACCGGTAAATAATGGTATTGCAAGCCAGACGCTTGCGCGGCTGCCGCCATCTCAGCGCTACTGGGCTGGCCTTCACCTTCACCATCAGGGCGATTGTTAATGACCGTAAGAAAGCCCGAAGCGGCTACGGAAGCCATATCTGTCGGTTGAATTTGCCCAATAACAGATAAAAAAGGTGTGAGCTGTTTGCTTGCTTCCATTAGGATTTCTCCACAATTACAGTGCGTTTAAAGGGATTTTTAAATAGCGTACACCGTTATCTTCTGCAGGTGGCAAATCACCTGCACGCATATTCACTTGCACTGAGGGCAAGATTAAACGGGGCATGGATAAAGTGGCATCACGGGCTGTACGCATCGCCACAAACTCTTCTTGGCTAATGCCTTCACGCACATGAATATTGTTTTTCCGCTCAGCGGCAACTGTGGTTTCATTGCAGTATTCGTCACGGCCAGGCGCTTGATAGTCATGGCACATAAACATGCGCGTGTTATCGGGCAATTCAAATAGACGCTGGATCGAGTTATACAGGGTTGCCGCATCGCCGCCTGGAAAGTCGCAGCGCGCTGTACCGTAATCTGGCATAAACAAAGTGTCGCCAACAAATACCGCATCGCCAATCACATAACTCAAACAGGCGGGCGTATGTCCTGGAGTGTGCATCACCTCTACCGTCATTGCGCCGAAGGTTAAGGTGTCGCCTTCATTGAGTAAGCGATCAAACTGGCTACCATCAGTAGCAAACTGTGGCTCTGCGTTAAAAATCTCACCAAAGACTTTCTGTACAGTCTTGATGTGACTGCCGATGGCCAACTGTCCACCCAGCTCTTGCTGCAAATACGGTGCTGCTGAGAGGTGATCTGCATGCACATGGGTTTCTAAAAGCCAAACTACGCTGAGTTGCTGCTCACGAACAAAATTGACAATTTTTTCCGCACTGTGCGTGCTGGTCCGACCTGATGCTGGGTCGTAATCCAAAACCGAATCGAGAACTACACAAAACTGTGAACTAGGGTCACGCACGACATAGCTGTAAGTGTAAGTTTCTGGGTCAAAAAAAGCGGTTACTGCAGGTTGCATAATACCGTCCTCAAAACATTATATAAACATAGTATCTATTATACACGCCTCGCAAGAATATGCTTATAGCCAACTAGAATATACAGGTGTAATGCATGCTAGATACAAAAAAGGCACCCCTAAGGTGCCTTATGTTGATGCGCGTTTAGCTGTCTGCTATTTTTTATTGCACCGCTTAGTGCCACAGGTATTTACCCCAATAACGCTATAGAGCGGGCAGTTACCCAATACACCGGTCACGATTGGAATAATCCCCAACCAGCCCCACCATCCCACAGTACTTGTCAGTGCTAAACCGACTAAAACTAAACCGACAATAATCCGCAAAGCACGATCAACTGAACCCATATTACTTTTCATGATGATTCCTCGCTGTTGCTTTTGAAATATCTATCTCACAACATTACTATACAGCAAGGTAAAGTATATACAGGTAAAATTGTCGCAGCGGCAAACTACTGGTCTTCAGCGCAAAATAAACCGTACAAGGTTTCAATCACAGCAAGTGCTTGTGGACTGCTAATGCTGTAATAAATCTGTCGCCCGTCACGACGGGTATCGACCAGCCCTTCACGACGCAAAACACTCAATTGCTGTGATAGCGTTGGCTGCACAATTTTCAGTTGCTCTTCTAGCTCACCCACATTCATCTCGCCTTGCACGAGCTGACACAACAGTAACAATCGATCAGGGTTACCCAGCGCTTTTAACAGCTGGCCCGCCGCACCGGCATTATCGCGCAGTCGGTCAATGTCTATCAAAACAGCAGAGTCATTCATTTAATACACCCTAAAACGAGTCATAACTGAAAGGTTTTAGCTAGTGTGCTCTGCATCGCTCACTATAAAAACCGTCCAGCCTATTATTTATCATGTCTAAGTTATATTACCCTGCTCTAAGCATTAGCAAAACAGGGCATTAGAGCATAAGCTCAGAAGAGAAAAGGATATTAGCTAAGGCTAACTGGCAATCATTTTACCAGCTTTTTTGCCTGCGTCACCTTGACACACAACAAGCTTTTTCGTTTAACTTTTTTCAGGTGTCAGTAAGGCCCAAACCAAGCCCCACAGTAAAGCCCCAGCACCTAACCAAAAAGCCCCATGCAAGGTACCGCTGGCAGCCAACCACTGCCCGGTTAACCAAGGCCCCGCCAACTGGGTAAAGCCATATAAAGCGACCAAAGCCGCAGATAAGCGTGGGCCTTGATGCGGGTGCAAAGTGCGCGCGAGACGCTGAGTCAATAACACAGTGCCTAAAAATGTGCCGCCTACTAGCAAAGCACAGAGCACAATCCCCCAAGCAGGGGGCAACAACAACACGGCTAAAACGCCCAATAACTGCAATACATAGTTAATGCGTAACGCCAAAGCATCACCAATGCGCGCGCCCACTTTATTCCAAATCCAAGGTGCGGGTAAGGTTGCCAGCGCCACCACTAGCCAGCTGCCATCAACTAAAAAACTTCCAGGTTCCAGCTCTAAACTGGCCAGCATAGGCAAAAACGTTAAAGGTAAGATATAACCTAAACCAGCTCCCGCATAGGATAAAAATAGCGGCGTACTCGCGCGATCCAGTAAACGTGACGACGGCACTTCACCATTGGCCTTAGGCACCACCACCGGCGCAGGAATATTTAACGCAGCCAACTGACGCCAGCCCCACCATGCTAAGGGCACACTGAGAATAAAAGCCGGCCACCAGCGCGCGGCCCCGTGCAACCAGTCACTTGGCACAGCCACCAGCGCACTGGACACAAGTAAACCAAC
>JAAYTE010000328.1 GCA_012518175.1 Gammaproteobacteria bacterium
CAACCAATGCCTTGGCGCTGGCCAATTCCTCAGGTAAATAATCGCCCGTTTGCGCTTGGTGACGTTGAGCAAAATGCTGGATAAAAGCCTCGATAATCGCATCACGACTTAAGCCTGTTTGGCTGCGCATCGGATCAACGCGTTTTTTCGCGCTGGTGGTGCCTTTATCTGAGAGTTTTTCACGACCTGTGCGTAACACCTGCAGCATTTTGTCGGCGTCAATGTCATACGCAAGAGTGGCATGATGCACCAAGACTCCAGTACCAAAACGCTTTTGCGCCGCACCACCGATTTTACCTTGCTTTGAGGCGATATCATTTAACGGCTGATAATGCGCTTTGATCCCCACCTCAGCTAAAGCTTCGAGCACCCAAGTGTCTAAAAACTTATAGGACTGCTCAATGCTCATACCATCAACAATGGAAGTTGGCACCGTTAATGAATAGGTAATGCAGTTGCCCGGCTCCATAAACATTGCTCCGCCACCGGTAATGCGGCGCACCACTGCGACATTAGCTGCCTTGGCTGCAACCATATCCACTTCATTTTTGACTGACTGAAAATAGCCAATTACCACCACCGAGTCATCCCAGTCCCAAAAACGTAACGTCGGCCCACGCACGCCTTGCGCCACAGACTGAGCCAGCACATCATCTAACGCCACGTGCATCGCTGCCGGTAAAGTCACCGGTGGAATCAAGGTGAACTGGTGATCCAACCAACTGCTGGCTTTACCTAAGGCTCGGCGCACAGCAATGGCCACGGCTTCGGCGGAAAAACCAAACATCATGACATTCTCATCCAGCGCCGCAGTCACCGCCGCCGCTAATTGTTGCTGACTGGCGGTGCTGGGCAAACCCACTAACGCTTGGTTAATTAGATCTAACGCCGTGTCAGGCTCTAAGAAAAAATCACCGGAAATACTCACCTGAGTTAAGCAATCGTCTTGCACCGCAACATCGGCCACCACTAGCTTGCCGCCAGGCACTTTATATTCACCGTGCATTATTTCACCCTGCGAAATTAAATTTACATATTGAGAACCGATCTCATTCTAAGAGCCCGCCCCAGACCAAGCAAGGCTTTAAACGCCGCCTCGCCAACGCCCTCCTTAGCCGCTCAGCAATTGTTTGAGCAGCAACAGCGCTAATAAATGCCCAGGGTAAAACCAGTAGAAAAACCACTTCATGCGCGGCAACTGCCTATCGCGGTAAAGCTGTAACGACAATAAGATGACCGGTACCGCAAGCAGTGCTGCCAAGCTCTCATTTAGCAGGCACAGCAATACAGCAAGCAATGACAAAGCACTATAAAGACTCACGCGCTCGCAGTGACTGGCAGTTACAGATAAACGCCAAATCACCACAACCAGCGCCGGCCCAAGCCAGACATAATCCACCATACTGCCTGCGCCAATAAAAAACAGCAGCGCAGCCAAACGCACAGCGATGACAAAACGCTGAGGCACAGGTACGGCCAGCAGATAAACAGTTGCGCAGGCCACCAGCAAGGTAAATAAAATATTCAGCGGCCACCAGTACCACAAGCCGGCATCAAGGATGTTATACAGCGGTGTTGCCAAAAGCCCAAACAGCAACAGCCGCAGCATAATCTTGGGTATTTTCACCACTGGCATTCTGGCTAAGTTATAGCCCAAGACAAACACAAACAACGGCAGCGCCAGCCGACCGATTTCATACAACAGCGGGCTGTATTCAGTTTTAACAAAACTGTTGTAGTGATCAAGCAGCATCGCGGCAATGCCGATACATTTGATGGCGGTTAGAGCCGCATTAGAAACTCTCAAGTGCACGCATCCAGAAAACACCCTCATTCAGTCAACGGAAAAACCACCAACTCATCGCCCGGCTGCCAGGGCGGGTACTTATGCATAATTTGCACAAAGACGGGGTGCTGCAACCAATCCTTTAACCACTGCTGTAGATGTGGATACGGCAGGCGATAAAACGCTTCTCGATCAACATGGGCAAACTGACGCACAAAGGGCATGATGCCGATATCCGCCATACTGATGTGGGCACCCAGCAAGTAGGTGTTTTGCGTCAGCAGGTTGTCTAACACCTGCAAAAACACTTCACCCTTTTCTCGATACTCAAGCTGAGTGAACTCTGGATGACGGTCAGCGTATTTATAGCGATCCAGCCAGTGCTTAAACTCATTATCGTTCTGCTCGATCAATGCCTGTGCGCCAGCTAAATCAGTTTTTAACACGCCATGCGGATCGTTCTGCTGCAGCGCCCACTCAAGAATCTCACGGCTTTCCTCGATGACTTGGCCCGGCGCATCTCCCACTGCAGGCAGTTGCAGCACTGGCACAGTGCCCTTGGGGCTGATCGCCAACATCTGCGCAGGTTTGTTTCTCAGCACAATTTCGCGCAGTTCCACGTGCAGTCCGGCAAACACAAGACCGAGCCGAGCGCGCATGGCGTATGGGCAGCGGCGAAAGGAGTACAAACGAGGCAGTGCGACAGTCATAGCGTGCTTCCTAGCTGAATTAAAGGACGCACAGACTATAGCTGATTTTATTCTGTCTTGGGCAAGTCGCCCGCAGGACTACAACTGCCCGCAGCGGCACACAGTTTGCGCACCGCGCAGCACGGCGTACTTATTTACAACGCACGGTACCGAAAGAATCTGTACGGCATGTGGAACCGTCACTGCCACGAGTGGTACCAAAAGAGTCAGTGCGCCATGAATTGCCCTGATTGTCTCGGGTAGTGCCAAATGAATCCGTACGGTATGTGCTGCCATCACTACCACGGGTCGTACCAAAGGAGTCGGTGCGCCATGAGTTGCCTCGGTTGTCTCGGGTAGTGCCAAACGAGTCCGTGCGGTATGTAGTGCCGTCATTGCACCTTGTGGTCCCAAAGGAATCCGTGCGACAGGTGCGCTCAGCAAAAGCCCAAGGCATGCCGAGAATAAAGGCCAACACAACCACAGCAGCTTTTATTTTCATAACGAACTCCTTAGACGTTGTAGTGCAGCGAGCTTGGCAGTTAGACGCTGCATGCAGTTTTGCATTGTCAGCCAAGCCAGTAAACTAAGCCTGCAAGTTCAGCTGCGAATCACTTTTAAACTCAGCGGCAACATTTTGATATTGCGCAGTCGCTGCTTTACCCTTTTCACTGTTTTGCTGCGCAACTTCATCAACAGCATCAAGCTCTGGCTCAGCATCATTATCCACGCTGGCTTGCTCAGCGCGGGCTTCGGCTTCCATTTGCGCGGCTTTAGCAGCTACCGCACGGTCTTGACCTGAAGGCTCAGCGGGCGCGAGCGCTGCGGCACGAATAATTTGCGCTCTGCGAATGGTATCTTCTGGATTATTACCGCTTGAAGTATCAATCTTCACCTCACCACCAATGGCATAACTGGCGCCATCAGGCCCGCGCTGATAGGTAAAGGTCGCACCAGAGGTGGCCAAACCACCAGCAGCAGCCAAGTGCGCCATTTCATGGGCACGCACTTCACGATCGCGGGCTTTGAGTTCTTGCAACTCTTTCATTTGCTCAGGAGCTAGTGTTGCTGCGGTTACAGCTGAAGTTTTGTCGTCAGCGGACTGATCTGCTACGCCCTGCTCAGAGCGGCGCGTATAACTGTGCGCTGCAAAAGAATGGCCAACTGATGAAATATTCATAGCAGCCCTCCAAGAGTGATGGTTTTAGTCTAGATAGTATGCCGTTAGTGCCAACTCTGATCCAGTTGCATCAGCAATGACTGAATACGCACCTGCAGCCCTAGCCAGTTCGTGTGGCGATCACTTTAAGACCCAGCGCGATCATTGCCCCGCCTAAAATGCGCTCAAGCCAATGGCCACACTTTTTGAATTGCGCGTTTACCGCAGGTCGAGATAAAAGCATCACCACCGTGGAAAACCAAGCCAATTGAATCAGCATCATCCAGCCACCGTAGATGGCGAGTTGATACAGTGGCATATCGGGTGAAAGCACCACAGTAAACAGCGATACAAAATAGATGGGCGCCTTGGGATTCAATGCATTACACAGAAAACCCACGCCAATACCTTTACGCGCCGAGTACTTCACAGCAGTTTGCGCAACCAGCTCTTGTCCGCTTGTCGGCCTAGAGCGCAAGCCTTGAACGCCCAAATACAGCAAGTAGCCACCACCCAATATTTTTATCACCCACAATGCATTCGCGGAGTTGGCTATCACCGTAGCCAAGCCTAGTGACGAATACACAATGTGAATTGCCAGACCAAGAGCAATGCCGATGCTGCACATTAACCCGGCCTTTTTTCCATTGGATAACGTTTGTTGCGACACTAAAACAAAATCAGGCCCAGGCGACGCCGCAGCCAAAAGATGGATTGATGTAATAACGATGAGCCCTTGTAATAAATCCAATCTTAACCCCTAGTTAGCACGTCGAGCGCTGCAACAGTCTGGCCAATAACAGCCTGGCCAGAAAGCACTGGCGCCCTTGGCGTTGCCCTAATACCTGTTCTAAAACTCACGCTAACGACCTGAGCATCTAAACGACTTATATATTGCACTTTTGGTGTACTCATACAAAACTTAATAATGACTTTAACCTTGTACAGTGGTGGTAAAATTATCTGGCTGCAGCTTACTAAATTTTCACCGACAAACCCATTGAGGCAAATCGGCTAGCCATTAATCCCGCACTGCGCGCTCGGCAGCAACCGCCTCAGCCCCCGTTTAGCCAAGCAAACACTCGCTTTGATCTGATCATGACCTTTACTCATGTAGTAGTTGAAATAAGATCATTTCTATTCATGTCTGCATCCACGTATAAATGTATCCATTCTCAACTCTAGACTGCTAGAGCAACTATTAATGAGCCATAAACAAGAACAAGCGCTGCAGACTGTCGACCAGGAACGTCAGTAACGTCCAGCATCAACAAGCTTGCCTTCAGGTTTTATCGCACGATTTGGATACCAGAGCACCATGACTAACGACTTTGTATTTGCTATCAACAGCATTGCTTTTGATGAAAACTACCGCCCTTCGGACAACACGCGAGCCACGACTAACTTTGCCAACTTAGCCAGAGGTGAGAGTCGTCAGCAAAACTTGCGCAATACCTTAACGATGATCAACAACCGCTTTAACGCTTTAGCGCATTGGGACAATCCCAAAGGCGACCGCTACACTGTTGAACTAGAAATCATTTCAGTGGACATGAAAATTGATCATCAAGGCACTGAAAGCAGTTTCCCAGCAATTGAAGTCTTAAAAACCACTATTGTTGATCACCAGAACAACAAGCGTATTGATGGCATGATCGGTAATAACTTTTCTTCGTATGTGCGCGATTATGACTTTAGCGTACTGCTTAGAGAGCATAATCAAGGCAAGACTGAGTTTAGTATTCCGGCTGATTTTGGCGAGCTGCATGGCAATATCTTTAAAAGCTTTGTTAATTCAGAAACTTACCAAGAACACTTTACTAAACTGCCAGTGACCTGCCTCAGCGTTTCAGATAACAAGGTGTATCACAGAACCGGCAATGAGCATCCGATCCTTGGCCTGGAATACAAGCCCAATGAGCCCTCGTTAACTGAGCAATATTTCAAAAAAATGGGCTTACACGTGCGCTACTTTATGCCGCCCAACAGCGTTGCGCCTCTGGCGTTCTACTTCTTTGGTGATTTGCTCAATGATTACAGCGATCTGGAGCTGATCAGCACCATTAGCACCATGGAGTCTTTTCAAAAAATTTACCGCCCAGAGATTTATAATGCCAACGCCGCTGCTGGCCACTGCTACCAACCCAGCTTGAGCAACCAAGATCACTCACTCACGCAAATCGTCTATGATCGCGAAGAACGTAACGCGCTAGCACTTGAGCAAGGTAAATTTACCCAAGAGCACTTTATCAAGCCCTACCAAGCCCTACTTGAGCAATGGTCGGCTAAATACGCTGCCTGAATTTGCGTTTAATCACCTACAAGAATTGAAAGAAGCGCTGAATAATGTGGCCCAGATTCCCTAGGTACTTATTCAGCGCTTTATTAATACGGAATCGACTATGAGCATTTTACTACCCACATCCACCGCTGGCAGCTTGCCCAAACCTTCTTGGCTGGCCGAGCCAGAGACCATTTGGTCGGCTTGGCGCTTAGAGGGCGAGGCCTTAATTGAAGGTAAGCAGGATGCCTTACGGGTCTGGTTGCACGAGCAGCAACAAGCAGGCATTGATATCGTCAGTGATGGCGAGCAAACCCGTCAGCACTTTGTCACCACCTTTATTGAGCACCTCGATGGCGTTGATTTTGCCCAGCGTGAAACGGTTAAAATCCGTGACCGCTACGATGCCAGCGTGCCAACTGTAGTGGGCGCTGTGAGCCGCAAAAACCCAGTCTTTGTTGACGATGCCAAATTTTTACGCCAGAACACCACGCAACCGATTAAATGGGCGCTACCCGGCCCCATGACCATGGTCGATACCCTGTATGACGCCCATTACAAAAGCCGCGAGCAATTGGCCTGGGAGTTTGCCGTGATCCTCAATCAAGAAGCCCGTGAGCTCGAAGCCGCTGGCGTAGATATTATCCAATTTGATGAGCCGTCATTTAATGTGTTTTTTGATGAAGTAAATGACTGGGGTATTGCCGCGCTAGAAAGAGCCGTAGAAGGTCTGAACTGTGAAACCGCCGTGCATATTTGCTATGGCTACGGCATTAAAGCCAATACCGATTGGAAAAAGACCTTGGGTTCTGAGTGGCGTCAGTACGAAGAGGTTTTTCCTAAGCTGCAACAATCCAGCTTGGATATTATCTCCCTCGAATGCCAAAACTCCCATGTACCCATCGATCTGCTTGAGCTGATCCGCGGTAAAAAAATCATGCTTGGCGCTATTGATGTGGCCACCAATACCATTGAAACCCCAGAAGAAGTCGCCGCTACGCTGCGCAAAGCCCTGCAATTTGTCGATGTGGACAAGCTCTACCCATCCACCAACTGCGGCATGGCGCCTTTAGCGCGCGAAGTCGCCCGCGGCAAGCTCAATGCTTTAAGCGCCGGTGCTGAAATTATTCGCCGTGAGCTGAAAGCTTAAGCAACCTACAGCGGCTGTGCTAGTACCGGTGGTCGCATGTAAATGCGGGCCAGCGGCGTGTAAATGCGGGCCAGCGGCCCCCGCTCCTAGGTAGCAACCTATAACAAGATTCTGGGCTATGTGCGACATGGATTGTTTCACTGCGCTCGCCAAGGCAGCTTAGATCAGCATTCCTTTAAACAGCTACCTCTAGGCTGATCGCTTTTATGCAAGA
>JAAYTE010000329.1 GCA_012518175.1 Gammaproteobacteria bacterium
CGGAGATGAAAGAGCGTTTTGGCGTGCAAGAAAGCCATCACGTGCTACTCGACAGCCTTGCTGCGCAGGGTTTAACCCATGAAGATATTGATATTGTGCTGCTCACGCACTTGCACTTTGACCACGCTGGCGGCTTACTGTCTGCTTGGCAGGAAGGACAACCAGCAGAACTGCTGTTTCCCAACGCACAATACCTGACCGGCCAAGGCCAATGGCAGCGTGCCAATAACCCCCACGCCCGCGACCGTGCATCCTATATCCCTGAACTACTCGCCCTACTCAAAGACTGTGGCCGCTTACATTTAGTGGACGATGACAGCCCGAACCACCCACTGCTGGGCGAAGGTTGGCGTTTGCATTGGAGCCATGGCCATACACCGGGGCAAATGCTGCCAGAAGTCGCCATGCCAGACGGCCCTGTAGTGTTCCCCGGTGATTTGGTGCCCGGCGCACCTTGGGTGCATCTACCGATCACCATGGGTTACGACCGTTTCCCCGAAGGCTTGATCGAAGAAAAACAAGCGCTGCTCGATGATCTGTACGCGCGCAACGGACGTTTAGTTTTCACCCATGATCCGGCGGTCGCCATTGGCACCATCAGCCGTGATGAACGAGGCCGCTACAGCATTAATAACCCTGCGGTTGCCGTAGAAAAACTCGCCAGTTAATCAGCCTTGTTACCCAGTTTAGGTAGCCATTCACGCGGCTGCCTAAGCTAACCTGCGAGCAACATTGACTAAATATCTCTTAGCACATATTGGTAACCGCGGCGAAACTGCTAAACTGCGCGGTATGATACGAATCTCAGAACTTACCTTACAACGCGGCCCACTACGCTTACTGGAAAATGCAGAATTAACCCTGCACCCAGGACATAAAGTCGGCTTAATTGGTGCCAATGGTGCCGGTAAATCCAGCTTATTTGCCTTGCTACGCGGTAAATTACACCCCGATGCCGGCGAGTGCGAGTTACCCGCCACTTGGCGTATTGCCCATATGCGCCAAGAAATTGATGCGCCTGAACGCAGCGCCATTGATTATGTGCTCGATGGTGACACGCTGCTACGGAACATTCAGCAACGTTTAGCCAAAGCCGAGGAGCAACAAGACGGTGCAGAACTAGGACGCTTACACTCCGAGCTAGACAGCGCCGATGCTTACACAGCGGATGCCCGCGCGCGCAAACTACTCGCTGGTTTGGGTTTTCTTGAAGAGCAAATGGATAACCAAGTCAACAGCTTCTCGGGTGGTTGGCGTATGCGCTTAAACCTTGCCCAAGCCTTGATGTGCCCATCAGATCTACTGCTGCTCGATGAGCCCACTAACCACTTGGATTTGGATGCTATTTTATGGCTCGAAGGTTGGCTGCAAAACTATCCCGGTACCCTACTGCTTATCTCCCATGACCGCGACTTTTTAGACTCAGTGGTTGGTCATATTGTCCATGTGGAGCAACAACAGTTAGTCCTTTACAGTGGTGGCTATACGGCTTTTGAGCGAGCGCGTGCTGAACGCATCATGCAACAACAAAAAGCCCACGAAAAACAGCAAGCGCAACGGGCGCATATGGAAGACTTTATCCGCCGCTTTAAAGCCAAAGCCACTAAAGCACGGCAAGCACAAAGTCGCATTAAAGCCTTGGAGCGCATGGAAGAGTTGGCCCCGGCGCATTTTGACTCGCCCTTCAATTTTATTTTCCGCGAAGCCGATAAAGTTTCCAGCCCTCTACTGGACCTCAATGAGGCCGTTCTGGGCTATAGCGCGACACAACCCATTTTAAGCAAGGTGAAACTGCAATTAGTGCCCGGTGCGCGCATTGCTTTGCTTGGTCCCAACGGTGCTGGTAAATCGACCCTGATCAAAAGCATTATGAATGATTTGCCCTTGTTGTCCGGCACTTTAACCAGCGGTGAGAATCTGGTGGTTGGCTATTTTGCGCAGCACCAACTGGACTCTTTAGATCCAAAAGCCAGCCCACTGCTCCACGTGCAACGTATTGCCCCTAATGAGCGCGAGCAGGTATTACGCGATTTTCTCGGTGGCTTTGACTTCCGTGGTAAACGTTGCGACGAGCCGGTAGTGAATTTCTCTGGTGGCGAAAAGGCCCGCTTAGCCTTGGCACTGATTGCCTGGGGCAAACCCAATCTATTACTGCTCGATGAGCCAACCAACCACCTCGACTTAGAAATGCGCCAAGCCTTGAGTATGGCACTGCAAGATTTCTCCGGCGCATTATTGTTGGTTTCCCACGACCGTCACCTGATTAAAAGCACTGTGGATGAGTTGTACCTCGTGGCCGAAGGACGTGTGCAAGAGTTTGCCGGTGACCTTGAGGATTACAGCAAATGGCTCAGTGATTACCGTCTGCGCCAGCAATCTGCAGCAGCACCGCCAAGCGAGCCCGCTGCTGATAAAGTTGATCGCCGCGCGCAACGTCAAGCCGCAGCTGAAATGCGCAAACAATTAGCCCCCTTGCGCAAGCAGGCCGAGACCTTAGAAAAACAATTGGATCGCATGCAACACGAGTTACTGGCTTTAGAGACGCTACTGGCCGATAACAGCCTTTATGAGCAAGATAAGAAA
>JAAYTE010000061.1 GCA_012518175.1 Gammaproteobacteria bacterium
GGTATGCGCCCAGATCAGGTGCAATATGTAAACGCGCACGGCACTTCGACCCCAGCCGGAGACTTGGCTGAAGTTAATGCGATTAAGACCGTATTTAAAGAACATGCGCAGACACTGGCAGTGAGTTCAACCAAGTCCATGACTGGCCATTTACTGGGCGCGGCAGGTGCGGTTGAAGCTATTTTCAGTATCCTAGCAATACGTGACCAAGTCGCACCACCAACCATTAACCTGGACACACCGGGTGCGGGGTGTGATTTAAACTTTGTTCCACATCAAGCGCAACCGATGAAAATTGATGCGATACTCTCCAACTCCTTTGGTTTTGGTGGCACTAATGGTTCACTGCTACTGCGCAGGTACAGCTAGAGGTGCGAGCTTGGATTAACGGTCAGCCCGCCAGCGCTATCAATGTGGCTGATCGTGGCCTCGCTTATGGCGACGGCCTGTTTGAAACCATTAAAGTACGTGCTGGCCGTGCAGCGTTGCTGGAGCGGCATTTAGCTAGGCTGCAAGAAGGCTGCCAGCGTTTAGCTATACCCTGTGACATGCCGTTGTTACGTCAAGAGTTACTGCTGTATCTGCAACAAGTGGGCGATGGCGTTTGCAAGCTGATTTTGACCCGCGGTGCAGGGCAGCGCGGCTATACAATTCCTGAGTTCTGCGAGCCACAGCGGGTTTTACAAGCTGCCCCCACTCCGCAATGGCCTATCGCCCATCGGCAACACGGCATTCAATTATTCCCCTGTCAGTTACGTCTCAGCGCCCAACCTAGGTTGGCCGGCTTAAAGCACCTCAATCGTTTAGAGCAAGTTTTGGCTCGGGCTGAGTGGTCAGATCCTGCTTATGCTGAAGGTTTGTTGCTCGATCAACAAGGGCATGTGCTGGACTGTGTGTTTAGTAATGTTTTTATAGTCCGCGAGCAGCAATTGTTGACGCCTGCTTTGCACAACGCTGGGGTTGCTGGTGTGATGCGTGCCGAATTGCTGCAGCGAGCTAAGGCTGCCGGTATCAGTGTTGCTGTGAAGGAGATCAGTTTGACGCAATTACAGCAGGCAGATGAGGTCTTTACCTGTAATAGCTTGTACGGTATCTGGCCAGTGCGAGGGTATGCAGAGCAGAGTTGGTCGGTGGGGCCAATCACCCGTAAACTGCAACAACTTATTATTGATTTAGTGGATGAATAGCCATGCTGCGTAAGTTATTAATTGCTCTGGTCAGTGGCTGTTTATTTTTGGCTATAGCTGTGGCCTTGGTATTTTGGATGCAGCGTGAGGTGCTTGAGCAAAGTTTGCACGTTGAGGCTGAGCAGGTGCTCAATGTACCTGCGGGCAGCACCCCGAACGGATTGTTGTTACAGCTTGAACAGCAGGGCGCACTACGAGGTGCTTTTTGGTTGCGACTGACCTGGCGCTTGCAGGGTTATGTGCAACCATTGCACACCGGTGAGTATCAGCTGGAGCCGGGCATGACTGTGGCGCAACTGTTAGAAAAATGGCGTACCGGCGATATTTTGCAGCACCGTGTGACTTTGGTTGAGGGCTGGAATTTCCAACAGGTCCGTGCGGCTCTGGCGCGTCAAGAGAAGCTTGAGCAAACCCTTGGCGAAGCCAGCAATAGCGATATTATGCGTGAGCTGGGCCAAGCTAATGTGCACCCTGAGGGGCGTTTTTTTCCAGATACCTATAATTTTGTCCGTGGTCAAAGTGATTTGGATATTTTGCGCCAAGCGAATCAGCGCTTACAGCAAGTGCTGGCAGAGGAATGGGCCGAGCGGGCGGATGACTTACCCTATAAAACTCCTGACGAAGCCTTGATCATGGCTTCCATTATTGAGAAAGAGACCGGTGTGGCGCATGAGCGTGAAGAAATTTCCGGGGTGTTTAACCGGCGTTTAAAGATTGGCATGTTGCTGCAAACTGACCCTACGGTAATCTATGGCATGGGTGATAATTACACAGGGAAAATTACGCGCGCTGACTTGCGCCGGCCCACTCCTTACAATACTTATGTGATTGCTGGCTTACCGCCAACCCCCATTGCGATGGTGGGGCGTGAAGCCATTTATGCTGCATTGCACCCCAAAGCCGGTAAAAGTTTATACTTTGTGGCTCGCGGTGACGGCAGTCATGTTTTTTCCAATACGCTGGCTGAGCACAATAAAGCAGTGCGTGAATATCAGATTAAGCGCCGTGCTGACTATCGCTCTAGCCCAGCTCCTGCGGTCGCTGAATAAGGACGTAGTATGCGTGGATTATTTATTACCTTAGAAGGTCCTGAAGGGGCCGGTAAAACGACGAACCGAGCGTACTTGGCTGAGCAACTACAGGCGCAAGGCTTTAGTGTAGCGTTAACTCGTGAGCCAGGTGGTACAGCCCTTGCTGAACAAATACGCGATATTTTGCTTGCACCCCATACTGAGCCGATGGCTGTTGATACCGAGCTACTGTTGATGTTTGCTGCGCGTGCACAGCACTTGGCGCAAGTGATTGAGCCTGCTTTAGCTGCAGGGAAAATTGTTATTTGTGATCGTTTTACCGATGCCACCTACGCCTATCAAGGTGGTGGGCGCGGCCTAGATTGCTCAAGAATTGCTTTGTTGGAGCAGTTTGTTCAAGGTGATTTACGCCCCGATATGACTTTGCTATTTGATCTGCCCGTCGCTGACGGCATGGCCCGTGCAGTAGCGCGGGGCAAGTTGGATCGCTTTGAGCAAGAACAGCATGATTTTTTTGAAGCAGTGCGCCAGGCTTACTTACAGCGGGCTGCAGATGATCCTGAGCGCTTTCGTCTAGTCAATGCCCAGCAAGCCTTGCCTGAGGTACAGAAAAGCTTGGCTGTTCACCTACAAGAAATTGTGGAACGTGCCCGTGCACAATAATCTGTACCCATGGCAGACGTCTCTTTGGCAGTCACTGGCAGGACGTAGCCAGCAAGCACATGCGTATTTACTGCACGGTCCAAAGGGCAGTGGTAAGCGGGCTCTAGCTGAGCATTTTGCAGCATTTTTATTGTGTCGATCTCCCGTTGCGCAACAGCCTTGTGGGCAGTGCGCTGCTTGTAAGCTGTATGCGGCAGATACCCATCCCGATTTGCTTAGGCTGGAGCCGGAAGAGGAAGGTAAAGGGATTTTAATTGCTAGTGTGCGTGACTTGGTGGGGCGTATTTTACAAACTTCACAGCAGGGCGGCCGCAAAGTGATTATTGTTGAGCCGGCAGAAGCCATGACGACCGGCTCAGCTAACGCGCTATTGAAAAGCCTTGAAGAACCCACAGGCTCAACGATATTTTTGCTGATCAGTCATCAGTTTAGTTTTTTACTGCCCACTATTAAAAGCCGCTGCGTGCTGCAAGTGTGTCCGTTGCCTAATGCGCAAGAGAGTATCGAGTGGCTGCAGCAACAGCAAAGTGAATTAAGCGCTGAGCAGTGCCAAACTTTATTGGCTTTGGCTTCAGGCTCGCCGCTAAACGCACAAAAGTTGTTTGGCAGTGATGTATTAGCCATCCGTGAACAAGTGGTGAGCGGGGTTAAGCAACTTTTTAAGCAACAAAGCAGTCCCAGTGATTTAGCTGTAGCTTGGGCAAAAATGCCGCAGGAGCTTATCTTTGACTGGTTTTGCCAGTGGGCGCAACTGCTGCTGCGTTATAAAATCACTGAGGATGACACTGAGCTTGGTTTGCCTGATATGAGTGTTGTGCTCAAGCATGTGGCACCTCGAGCGCCGCTAACGGCATTGTTAGAAACCCAAGATTGGTTGCTTGAGCATCGGCAGAAGGTTTTGCGTCGTGTGCCGTTGCGAGCAGATCTCTTGCTGGAAGGTTTGCTGGTACGCTGGCAAATGCTACTACCGCGCTAAGCATGCATATCTCTGCGTATAATAAGAACGGTGCACTGGCTTATGTTGGTGCTCAGGCGCTAGAATCACACGGTCATTGACTTGCAAGGAAGGTGCTATGAGTTTGCCCCCTAATATCGGCCCGCGAAATGGTATTTTATCGCTGACCATTAAAGATAAGTCCGTGTTATATGCGGCGTATATGTCGTTTATTAAAAATGGCGGTTTGTTTATTCCAACTAATAAGGATTATAAGTTGGGCGATGAGGTTTTTATGCTGCTCAATTTAATGGAGGAGCCTGAAAAAATTCCTGTCGCGGGTAAAGTGGTATGGATTACCCCACGTGGCGCGCAAGGTAATCGTGCTGCAGGAATTGGCGTGCAATTTAATGATGGCGACATCAATGCACGCAATAAAATTGAAACATATTTGGCCGGTGCGTTAAAGTCGGATCGTCCTACTCACACGATGTAGTGGGTTAATTTACTTTATTTATTAATTACGGCTGTACCCATGCTTATTGATTCACATTGTCACCTTGATCGTCTTGATTTAACTGCTTATAACGGTTGCCTAGATAGTGCTTTGCAAGCTGCTCGTGAGCGCGGCGTAGGGCATTTTTTATGCATTGGTATCAGTGTTGAGAATGCACCTGTGATGCGTGCTTTTACTCAGCGTTATGCCGATGTGGATTGCTCAGTGGGTGTGCATCCGCTGGATTTAAGCCGTGGCAGTGAGCCGACTATGCAATGGTTGCTGGATGAGTTAGACCATCCAGGTGTGGTGGCAGTGGGTGAGACGGGCTTGGATTATCACTATCAGTCGGAAACTGCGCAAATGCAGCAGGATTCGTTTCGTCTGCATTTAGATGCCGCTCGCGAGTGTGGCAAACCGGTGATTGTGCATACCCGTGAAGCGAAGCAAGACACCTTGGATGTGTTGCGTGAAGCGGCATTACCTCAAGCTGGGGTGATGCATTGCTTTACTGAAGACTGGCCAATGGCGAAAGCTGCACTAGATTTAGGCTATTACATTTCTTTTTCTGGAATTGTGACGTTCCGTAATGCCGATGCGCTGCGCGAAGTGGCTTTGCAGGTGCCCAGTGATCGTATTCTAGTTGAAACAGATTCACCCTATTTAGCACCGATCCCACATCGCGGACGGCCAAACTTTCCTGAGTATGTGGTGGATGTAGCGAAGTTTGTCGCTGAGTTGCGTGGTGTTGACTATGCAGAGTTTGCTGCGCAGACCACTGAGAACTTTAAACGCTTATTTCCGCTGGCGCGGGTGGCGGGTTAGCTTGTACTGCGAGCGGCGCTTAGCTTCTCGCAGATGGTTAGGTCTGCTCATTGTTGTCCGTTAAATATTGCGCATGCCGCACTTCGGGGCTGGTGTTTATCCATTGATGAACCCATCCGGGGTTTAACTCCGGCGTTACGCTATCCATGGCTTCGCTTGTCACACCAACCCCGAAGTACTCATTGACCTTTTGTATTGTTTGCAGGTTCGTAACGTAATTCATCTCAGCCATCTAGGTAACTGGCTTTCTCCAAATCTAGCTGGTTCATATGATGCATTCTGTTGAGTTGCCGAGCATACATCTGGTCAAGACGTACCTCATTGCTGCTGCGGTGCGCGAAGCCAGGGATGGCGAAGCGCCCGAATTGGGTCAGGATGACCCGTTGAGGGAATAGCAGTAGCAATGAGGTACGTCAGGCGCAGGCCTTGAGTTGTGGAGTATTAAAAAGTCAGACATACAGCAGTGGTAAGCGCTTAAGGCTTGCGTGCGACGATCACCGCCCGCATCGGTGCCGGTAAACCTTCAACCGTTTGCTGCGGATTGTCTGGATCTAAAAAATCAGCTAAAGACTGATACTTCATCCACTCAGTTGAGCGTTGCTCGTCGGTTGACGTATGGCTAACATCCACACAACGCACATCTTTAAAACCGGCACGGCGCAGCCATAACTCTAAGGCGGCCACTGAAGGTAAAAACCAGACATTACGCATTTGCGCATAACGGTCTTCGGGCACTAAGACCTGATTGCAGTCACCCTCAATCACCAGTGTTTCCAGTACCAGCTCACCGCCACTGACTAAGCAATCCTTCAGAGCTAAAAGATGATCAATTGGCGACTTGCGGTGATACAGCACACCCATAGAAAAGACAGTGTCAAAACCTTCCAGTTTGGCCGGCAAGTCTTCTAGGGTGAAAGGCAGATGCCAGAC
>JAAYTE010000330.1 GCA_012518175.1 Gammaproteobacteria bacterium
CATGCTGTATATAATACCAGTACCAACCTATATTGCAAAGACTTGAACAACCTATTAGGGGCTGCTTACGCCGCCCTCGCTATCCATCCTCGCACTCAAAGTACGAGGCTTTCCGCGATTTTGGTAAAACAAAGAGTCTGCGGCAGGCTTTTCTAAATCCTATACATCAGCACCTAGCAGCCGCTCAACTCAAACTGCAGAAACAAAAAAACCGAGGCAGCGCCGCATCGCGCATCCACCTCGGTTTTCCTTAACAGCGAGTAGCTTAGAAGCAATTAAGCCTTCTGCACCCAAGACTGACACCAGCCTTCTGGCGCAACGCTGTTGTTTGGGAAGAGCATGCAGCCGTTATTGGCTTCTTGGAAGAACATGCAGTTAGAGCAGTTGTTACCCTCTTTATATGCAGCGTTATCGCTAGCATCCGCAGCAATCTCTACATAATTCAAAGCTTGTGCTTGCGGTGCAGCGGGATCAAGCGGCTCAAGGGTTTGAGCAAAAGCTTGGCGAGATAGAATGCTCGCTCCAAAAGGCAGAGCAGCGATACTGAGCAGACTGGTACGCATGAATTTGCGACGACTTTGATTAGCCATGGGATTTACCTTCTTAATTATAAATTCATTGGAATCACTGAGCATTTGTTGATTAATACAATGCCCTTTATTTGCACCTATTAATCACCGAATAGAATCAGGCTAAGACTCAAATGCATAGCAAGAGGGAAACATGTATTTTACAAACTTGCAAATAAACTTAAGTATCAAGTCGCTAGGCTTACCATTAAATTACTTATACTAAATACGATTGATTATCACTTGCCGTTTAAATATTAAAAAACCAACTTTAATAACTTACATTAGAACAAAGACAAACCACGCTCTGTGCCGCTAACGACTTTATGCTAGGGTCTACAGCCAGCGAGCTGCATTTACAGAGGTGTTGTATGGCGATGAACTCAGGAAAGCTAACGGTTTTTTATGATGGCGCCTGCCCTGTTTGTGTGCGCGACCGACGCTGGTATGAAAAGCTAGAAGGACACACAGAAAGCTCAGTACAATGGCTGGATATTACTGGGCGCGACGACGAACTGCGCCAGCTAGGGATTGATCCGTACCATGCATTGCGTGAATTGCATGTGCAAGATACGCAAGGACAGATACACCGTGAAATGGCCGCTTATATTCTACTGATGGCACGGGTGCCTATTCTCAAACCAGTGGCCTGGCTCATTGCTTTACCCGTTATTCGGCCGACCCTTGCATGGCTCTACCACCGCTGGGTGGCACGCCGCCTAGGCAAGCGAAATGAAACTTAGTTTAAGTCTTATGGGAAGGTGATCAGCCTGCACTGCACGCACAGGCTGAATCTTTCTATGCCGCATTATTTAGCATGGGCAAATAATGCGGCCCAAACGACTCAAGAGCCGTTAGATTGGGTAACGAGAAATCACTGCTAGATCTTGGCCACCAGGGATATCGGCTTTACGCACAGCCATCACCTTGGCACCAGTGCGTAAGGCTCGGCCGGTGATCTCATCGACAATGCCGTAATTCACTGCATCGCCTTCTGCGGCAAACGATACCTCGCCCGTTTCGTCATCAATGGTACCGTCAATCACTCCATCGATATCCACTAACAGGCGATCGATACCACCAAAGGTAGCCAAACGCGCGGCATCAGTAATATCAGTAGTGGTACGCTGCTGGCCGGTACGCTGCTCAAACAAGCGGTGGAACTCTTTAATTTGCTCCGCATAGTGCGCATCCAGCACTGGACGGGCGGCGCTGGCTAACTCTGCCTCACTCAGGTGCTCTGGGTTACCAGCAATGATGTCGGCTAATGCAGGGATAACACTCAGCGAGCGAAATAAAGCTTCCAGCGGTTTGGTGGTTGCTAAAATCAGCGGCAAATCAGAGCCCAGTAAAGCAGGACGTAACGCTGCATCTATCTTGCGGACATAGCGCGCCTGATAAAAGTTTTGTCCTTGTGAGCCATGGCGATGACCCGTGCCGGAGTAGTCTTTATTGGTTGCTTTGCCGCCAGCGGTGGCTGCATCGGTTGGCATATTGTGCACAACAATTTCACGTGCAGGTAAGTCTGCAGAAACCTCAACTAAACGCACTGAGTTTTCGGCTAAAGCTAAAATATGCGCAGCATGTGGGAAAGTAATTGCGCGCAGTAAAGGTTTGAGATGAAAACGATCCGATACTTCAACGATATCTTGCAACTTATTCGCCATGCGATAAGTACGCAACGAGTCTGGCGTAGCTAAAATTGCCAAACTATTGGCTTGGTGATTCCAGAACTCATCATCAGCTAATAAATCAGCAAACTGCTCTTGCAACGATGCAATGGACTTTTTCTCAAGACCAGCAGCTTCCAACTGAGCAACAGCCTTTTTAACCAGATTACCGAGGTTAATTCGGCTTTGTTCTGTTTCACGACTAATTGGGGTAGTTGGCAGGTAGATTGAAACGCACGCGTTAGAGCGCACTAGGTTGAGGTCACCGATTTCTTCGGCGCTGGGCATGTCAACATAATACATAAGAAGCCTCCTGCAAATTATTTGAGTCTTGACTGTACCAGATCTGTGGCAATAAAAAGCTGTGCCAGATCAGTAGAGCGGTTTTTTCTGCCAGGGTCGGTCAACTCAGGGAAAAACCCAGCATTTAAACGCTTTACTGCGACTAAATACTCACAAGAAATTTCAGGTTACAGCTTAAAACACCCACCCTTAGCGCTACAGCTGTGGTCACCGAGCGCAACGCCAGCGCTGTTTGCTGGCGCTAGCAAAGCCCGATAATCTATCCACACTCATAGCGCTAACTTTCACCGCGGTTAATTGGTTTCAGGAGATGTTATGCACAAAAACGGACGAGCAATTATTAAAACAGAGAAACTGCCCATCAAGCTTTGGCTCAAAGAAGAGCAAATGGACGAAGGTGCACTGCAACAAGCACGCAACCTTGCCAATTTACCTTTTGCCTTTAAACACATTGCCATTATGCCTGATACCCACCAAGGCTACGGCATGCCAATTGGCGCGATTCTCGCTACTAAAGGCGTTATTATCCCCAACGCTGTAGGTGTGGATATTGGCTGCGGCATGTGTTCGCTGCGGACTAATTTGACCGAGATCGACACAGACGACCTCAAAGAAATCATCAAAATCATTCGCGAGACAATTCCGGTGGGCTTCAACCGCCATAAAACCGCTCAAGATCCTGCATGGATGCCAGAAGTAACAGGCAACCTTCCCATAGTCACGCAAGAGTATGACAATGCTCTGTATCAAATTGGTACTTTAGGCAGCGGCAATCACTTTATTGAAATCCAGCAAGGCTCAGACGGTTACATTTGGATTATGGTCCACTCGGGTTCACGCAATATCGGCTTTACCGTCGCTAACCATTACCACGCAATAGCTCAAGAACTCAATCAAGCAGCGGGTGAAGATATTGCCAATGACTTAGCGTTTCTACCTGAGTCATCAAAGTATTTTACGCTCTACAAAAACGAAATGGATTACTGCTTAGAGTTTGCTTTAGCCAATCGCACCCTGATGATGGAACGCGTTAAAACTGCATTTACACAGGTGATACCTGAGGTTGAGTTTGCTGACTTCATTAACAAACCCCATAACTTTGCTGCTGAAGAAGAGCACTTTGGCGAAACTGTCATCGTCCACCGCAAAGGCGCAACCCGCGCCCGCAAAGGTGAATGGGGCATGATTCCTGGCTCGCAGGGAACGCGCTCGTTTCTGGTGAAGGGTAAAGGGGAAGCCCAATCATTTCAGTCCTGTGCGCACGGCGCCGGACGCATTATGAGTCGCGCCCAAGCACGTAAACAACTGGATGTCAGAACTGAAGTTAAAGCCCTCAAAGAACAAGGTATTTTGCATGCCATCCGCAGCCGCAAAGACCTTGATGAGGCGCCGGGTTCTTACAAAGATATTGATGAAGTGATGGACAACCAAAAAGATTTGGTCGACATACAAATTGAGCTGCAGCCACTGGCTGTGGTCAAGGGTTAAAAGCCCCAGCGCTTATAAGTTGAAATCTCTGCTGAGCTTGAACACAGAGCTGCAACACTGAGTCGTGCAGCAGTGCTCCGGAACGGCTGCATAATGTCTAGCCATTCCGCAAAGCACTAACCTAGGCTGACCTTAGCAGGCTGTAAAACCCGCAGTGTGCAGCCTAGGCCAACTATTACTGCAGTTCTTGCATACGGCTTTGTAACTCTGGGCTGGCCTGAATTCGCTCAGCCAATTCGGTGTAACTGGCCGCATCAAAGCCTGTTGCTTCAACCGCACCAATCATTTTATCTTGCGCTTCTTGCTGTAATTTTTGCGCGATGGGCTGATCTTTAGCATTGTTCAATCTTTGCGTGTAGTCCTCACGGATTCGAGATACCTCAACGCTCGCCTGCATAAACTTACGCAGTTCTGCATCGCTGACCGTTGCCTGCCCTTGCTGCTGCACCGCTGCGCCAGTGGGTGCTGGTGCATTATTTTCCGCCATCACGGCAGGAGCGCTCAATCCTACAACTGCGAATGAAACGGCTAGGGTTAGCTTTTTAAGGTTAATCATTAATGCTCTCCTTTGTTTAAAGTAGCTAACTACTTACACATTCCATGCCAGCTTGTTAAAAAACACCTAAGCAATTGATTTCAAAGGAAAACAAAAAAACAGCTGTTTTTTATCAGCACTCTAAGCTTTACCTTAGGCGGCTAAAGTGTATAAATATTACACATGAGCAAAAAGTATCCGTTTAAAAAAAGCACACAGGCCTCTTTCTGGCCTTTTATTGGCCTCAGTAGCCTGCAACGCACCCTATTGTTGTTTGTCGTACTACCGTTAGTACTGCTCACAGCCCTCGGCATTCGCTTTGGTTTAGACCAAGCCAGTCAATTTCAAAACCAGCGTTTAAAAAACGACTTAGAACTCATCGGCCGCGCCATTAGCTTACCAGTAGGCACGGCACTCAATAATCAAGATTTAGCTGCGGTTAATTTAGCCCTCGGCTCTGTGTTTGTTTTAGGTGAGGTGTATGGCGCTTCAGTGTTTGATGTGGACGGCAATCGCATTGCCTCAGCAGGGATTACCGAATCGGACTTAAGCGATACCAGCATCCCCGCGCGCATTCGTAGCACCGGCGAAGGACAAGAGGCCTTTAGCCGAGTCAGAGGGCGCAACGTGTTCTCGCACTTTTTACCGCTATTTGATGCCACTGATCAGATCCAAGGCTTGATTCAAATTACCCGCAAAGCCAGTGACTTTGGCCGCGCTTTACGCCAGCTCACGGTGATTGCCTGGCTGGTTTGGGGCGTATTTAGCTTAGCGATTGTCGCGGCTGTCTTACTGGGTCATTACGGTGGTGTCGGCCGTTATGTGGATAAATTACGCGCCCACATGCAGCGTGTTGCTGAAGGTGATTTAGCCTACCGTGCCGCACTCGAAGGCCCCAGCGAAGTTGCCAGCATCGCCCAAGGCTTAAACCAAATGCTCGACAGCATTGAGCGGGCCAACCGGGAGCTGGATGCCCACCGCGCCGCCGAAGCGCAGTTTATTGCTCAACTTAAAGACAATGAAAAAATGGTGGCCATCGGCAGTATGGCGCAAGGCATTGCCCATGAACTGGGTGCACCTTTAAGCGTGATTGATGGGCGTGCTCGGCGGCTGCAACGTAGCGGTCAATTGGACCAGCAGGCGCTGCGCCACGTTACTGGTATCCGCGCTCAAGTGGACCGCCTCACCCGCACCGTGCGGCAATTGCTCGATTATTGTCGCCCCGCAGCTACTACGCCAAGAACCTTGGCGCCAGCACAATTGCTAACCGATGTTATCGCCGCTATTGAACCTGAGCTGGAAACTCTCCAGCGCCAGCTCAGGAGTGAGATCGCTGCAGATCTACCCAATATCCATGGTGATGCTGGGCGCTTAGAGTTGGCGCTACTCAATTTAATCCGCAACGCCCTGCAAGCAGCCAATAGCGAAGTGGTGGTTGCGGCCAGCGCCGATGCAACCCACCTGTATATTCGCATCAGCGATGATGGCCCAGGCTTAGCCTCAGAGTTTTCATTAGCAACCTTGCTCGAGCCTTTTTTCACCACTAAATCCCCCGGTGAAGGTACCGGTCTTGGCTTAGCTATTGTGCAAACCGTCAGCGATGAACATAACGCTCAGCTCAGCTTTAAGAATCGCG
This sequence comes from Gammaproteobacteria bacterium, assembly GCA_012518175.1. GTDB lineage: Bacteria > Pseudomonadota > Gammaproteobacteria > Pseudomonadales > Pseudomonadaceae > Denitrificimonas. Next base: position 6,202 of record JAAYTE010000330.1, read on the forward strand.
CCCAAGGCGGCTGCGAGGTGTGCCTAACCTTACCTCTTTCAGATAATTCAAGGGATGCATCAGCATGAGTCAAACCCAAACTATCTTGCTGGTTGAAGATGACAGCGGCTTGCGCGAATTACTGCAAGAAGAACTCGAAGCCGAAGGCTATCAAGTCACTGCCTGTGGCGATGCCGAGCAAGGCCTAGCGCTGCTCAACAGCCAAACTCCTGACCTATTGATCAGCGATTTGCGTTTACCTGGGGCCGACGGCCTCAGCTTGTTACCCAACCTTACCCATACAGACTCAGCACCCGCGGTACTGATCATTACGGCTTTTGGCTCAGTGCAGCAAGCGGTCAAAGCCCTGCAAGCAGGCGCTGATGATTTTTTAACTAAACCCTTAGAAATGGATCACTTTTTACTGACTGTGAGCCGTTTGCTCGAGAATAGAAAACTGCGCAATGAAGTGCAGCACTACCGCAGTTTACTTGCGGTTAAACAGTTCAATGGCATGATTGGCCAAAGCCCAGCCATGCAGCATATGTTTCATCAAATAAAACAAATTGCCGATGCCGATGGCCCAGTCTTAATTCAAGGCGAGAGCGGTACTGGTAAAGAACTTGTGGCCCGTGCCTTGCACGATCAAAGCAGCCGTCGCGATGGTCCCTATATGGTGGTCAATTGCGGCGGCATTCCCAGCGAGCTGATGGAAAGCGAGTTTTTCGGCCATGCTGCCGGTGCTTTTACTGGCGCACGCACACAGCGTGCTGGCTTATTTCAGCAAGCCAACGGCGGCAGCTTATTGCTCGACGAATTGGGGGAAATGCCCTTAGCATTACAAGCCAAACTGTTGCGCGTGCTCCAAGACGGCAAAGTGCGTCCTGTGGGCAGTGATCATGAAATCCAGCTGGATGTACGCATTATTGGCGCAACCAACCGCAACCTAACCGAAGCAGTTGCCGACGGCAGTTTTCGCGAGGACCTGTTTTACCGCTTAGAAACATTTGCCTTGCAAGTCCCGCCACTGCGCGCACGCGGCGCAGACATTCAACAACTCACTGAGTTTTTTCTAACTCGTTTTAATGCCCGACAAAAACAAAGCATTAAAGGCTTTAGTGATGCCGCTTTAGCCACCCTGCAAAGCTACAGTTTTCCGGGGAATGTACGTGAGCTGCAAAATGCCGTGGAGCGCGCAGCCACTTTTTGCGACAGCCCCTTGATCGAGGCTCGGCACTTGCCGCAACGGATTCGTGAACAAAATAACGCCACAGACGCCCCCGCTATCAGCCCTGTGGCAGTAGCGCTTGCCAACCCAGCGGTCGAAGCTGAAGCCTTACCCAGTTTAGAAACCGTGCAGCGCCAATATATTCAGCAAGTGCTGGCGGCTACTGAAGGCAACAAACGGCGAGCTGCAGATATTTTAGGCATCACTCGGCGAACGCTGTATCGCTGGTTAGAGTAATCAGCATACCGCCTTCCTCAAAAGCACGCGAAAAAACAACAAAAGCATCAAAAATAGACTAAATGTCTCGATTATCGTCTAATACCGCTACTGTGAATTTAGCCGGAGGTTACGATAATGCGGGAAAAATTTTGGGAGAACTACTCACTAGGCGAATTAAACAGCAAAGAATGGGAGGCTCTGTGCGATGGCTGTGGGCAATGTTGTTTAGTACGGGAAGTAGAAAATAATCAAGTGACTGTCTTTAACATTGCCTGTGAGCTACTTGATATAGAAAAGAGCAGATGCAGCGACTACCAAAATAGACTCGCCAAGGTTCCATATTGTCATCAGCTCACCGCGGAAAAAATACCAGAATATGACTGGCTACCAGAGTCCTGCTCATACCGCCGCATTTACCGCGGTGAATCCCTACCTAAGTGGCATCCTTTGCTAGCCGGAAATCGCCAGCGCATGCGTAAAAAAGGTATAACAGTGTGTCGCACAGCAGTGCCCGTCGACCAAGTTCCACGACGCAAAAGAGGCCAGCACATCATAAAAACCAAGGCGATCTAGTTTGCCGCCTGACTATTAAAGCTGCAGCTTTAAGCATTAGACTAATAACAGGTTACTGCAGCCTCCTATTTTAAAAAGGGCTAGGCAATGAATATAAAACACTATGCCATTCACCCTTTACAGTGCCAGCACCTATTACAGGCGGCAACTATCTGCGCGCAGGCCATGGCTGACAACCCCATCCACATTAAAGTGTTCGGTACTGAGCGGCAGTTACGCGAACGACGTCTGGCCCGTCTATTTCCCGCTCTCCTTCACTATGTGCAGCGCAAAGGCAGTCTCTATGGCACCTTTGTCGATGGTGAGTTAATTGGCGTGTTAGGCATGTTGCCACCGCACAGCTGCCAACCCGCGCTGCTAGACCTGTGCCGCTTACTGCCGCGCCTGCTAACTGCCAGCCACCCTTTTGGCCTTCTACGCCTAGTTCTCTGGCTCGGCACTTGGGCCAAAATTGATCCAGCAGCAGCGCACTGGCATCTTGGCCCGCTAGCCATAGCGCCAGCTTGGCAACATAAAGGCGCCGGCACACAGATGATAGAGTTTGCTTTTAGCCAGTGCCTCGATGCCAGTCTCTACCTCGAAACAGATAAGCAAAGCAACGTAGAGCTGTACCAAAGGTTTGGTTTTAATACTGTGGCAACACCAACTATTTTAGGCGTAACCAGCTGGGTGATGATGGCACCGCCCCAGTCGCGCTAATCAACTCGGGGTAAATTGCCGCTCACAATCGCCAGCTGAATCACAATGATGGCAATCCCCAACACAAACACCAGCCACAACCCCAATTGCCCACCAAAAACCCGATAGCCCTCGGCATGTTGCTTGCGTGTTTCTCGCACCAATAAAGCGGGCAGCAGCAAGGACAACACCGACAAAGCAATCGCGGCAAAACCTAGGGCAAAAATAAAGCCTTTAGGGTAAAACAAAGCAAACAACAGTGGCGGCACAAAGGTAATAGCGCCCGTTTGCAAGCGCCCAGCCACAGTACTGGGCAACTTGAAGAAGTCAGCTAAAAAATCAAATAAACCCAGCGCCACCCCCAAAAACGATGTTGCTAACGCTAAAGCAGCAAAGAGGCGTACTGCCATCTCTACCCGCGCCGTGCCAACCACTGCTTTCACCGCGGCTAGCAGTCCATTTAAACCACTTTCATCGGCCAAAATACCCACAAAAGTATCGGTCTCAATGGCTCCTAAAGTGGCCACCTGCCAAAAAATATACACCAGCAGCGGAATGGCACTGCCCAAAATAAAAATCTTGCGCAGCTTTACCGTATCGCCCTGCATATAGCTGACAATGCTGGGCACACTGCCGTGAAAGCCAAAAGAGGTAAACACAATGGGAATGGCCGACAGAATTAGAGCCTGCTTAACGGGCATGCTTAATAAGTTGACCTGCTGCACATGGGGCAGCAGCAAAATCAGCATAGTGGCTAAAAAGAAGATTTTAGTGGCAAATAAATAGCGATTAATCAAATCAACCGAATGCGTACCAAAACACACAACTCCACCACCAATCACGGCAAACAACAGCACCCCAACATAATCAGGCAATTGCCACACCAGCCAACTATTGATGGATTTACTAATAATCTCACCGCCGCCGGCCAAATAAGCGGCAATCAGGGAGTACAGCAAAAACGGCAATGCCAAACTAATAATCAATCGCCCAGGATGGCCTAAATATTTATAGGCCAGAGAGCTCAAACCCATATTGGCATCGTTGTGCTGGTAGGCTTCCACTAGCAGCAGCGCGGTGTACGCCATGATAAGCCATAAGCCAAACAGCAACAGCATAGCGGTAGCAAAGCCAATCCCAGCTGTGGCTAAGGGCATGGCCAGCATCCCCGCACCTAAAGCCGTACCAGCGACAATAAAGGTGCTTCCAAAGGCACTATTTTTCACTCTTTCCCCCAGATGCACTGCTGCTTAGCTGCTATGCGGCAGTCAGTCAGCGGTTTAAAAAGCGGCTATTATGCGCCAATC
>JAAYTE010000331.1 GCA_012518175.1 Gammaproteobacteria bacterium
ATGATAAAACCTTGCACGGTTAAGCGCTTCACCAAAATAGTGCTCATCAATAAAGCTAAGCGGTCCGGTCCTGGCTGTAAGGCGGTGGCGTTGTAATTGGCAATCAAACCACACACCGGAATACGGGCTTTAGTGTTGAGTAACGGCAATACCGCATCAAAGACTTTACCGCCGACGTTTTCGTAATAAATATCAATACCTTGCGGACACGCCTGAGCCAACTGCTCAGCAAAATCGTGTGCATGATGATCAATACAGGCATCAAAACCTTGTACTTCTACAGCGTAGCGGCATTTTTCTGCACCACCGGCCACGCCCACTACGCGACAACCTTTGATCTTCGCAATTTGCCCGACAGTGGCACCCACCGGCCCAGTTGCCGCGGCCACAACTAGCGTTTCACCCTCTTTAGGTTTACCAATATCGAGCAACCCCATATACGCGGTAAAGCCTGGCATACCGAGAATCCCCAGCGCATAGGATGGAGCTTTCGGTGCGGTGCCCAGTGGCATTAAATCAGAGCCGTCACTGATGGCGTAATCTTGCCAGCCACTATTGGCCAACACCCAATCACCTTCAGCAAACTTTTCATGTTTAGAGGCCACCACTCGACTAACAGTAGCGCCCACCATCACAGCACCCAATGCCACAGGTTCGGCATACGATGGGCCATCGCTCATACGGCCACGCATATAAGGGTCCAGCGATAAGTACACAGCGCGCAATAACACCTCGCCTTGTGCTGGGGTTGGCAGTGCTTGCTCTTCAAGCCTGAAGTTCTCTGGCGTGGGTGCACCATGGGGGCGCGAAGCCAAAACGATACGACGGTTAACTTGGGTCGATTGAGTCATACATTACTCCTAAGCATTCAATTACAGACTGGCTTCCAGCACACGGCGACTTATCGCCAGATCAATGTCTTTATGCTCGCCTAACTGCAGCATGCCGTGTTGCTCCAACTGTTGCAGCGCGGCTTCCACAGCATCTTGTGCAAGGCCATAGTCGTTAAGACGGGTTTTTACCCCAAGGGTTTCAAAAAACTCACGGGTTCGCTCAATCGCTGCATCAATGCGCTGCTCTGCATCACCATCGCGCAAATTCCACACACGCTCTGCGTATTGCAATAGTTTTTCACGCTTCGCCACACGGCGCTCTTGCAACATAGACGGCAAAATAATTGCTAAAGTCTGAGCATGATCTAAGCCGTATAAAGCTGTGAATTCATGCCCAATTAAATGCGTCGACCAGTCCTGCGGTACACCGGAACCAATCAGACCATTCAAGGCTAAGGTGGCCACCCACATCAGATTGGCACGCACCTCATAATCATCTGGCTGACTGAGCGCCAGCGGGCCTTGCTCAATTAAGGTTTGCAGCAAGCCTTCAGAGAAGCGGTCTTGCACCGGGGCGTTCACTGGGTAAGTTAAGTACTGCTCCATGACATGAACAAAAGCATCAACCACACCATTGGCCACCTGACGCTCCGGCAAGGTAAAGCTTTTGCTTGGATCTAACATGGAGAATTTCGGAAAAACCAAATCGTTATGGAACGGCAACTTGGCTTGCAAAGATTTACGGGTAATAACACTGCCGTTGTTCATTTCCGAACCCGTTGCCGCTAGGGTCAACACCGTACCAATGGGCAGTGCTTGTTTAATATCACGACCGCCATTGAGCAGTATATTCCAGGGGTCATCTGGGTAAGGCACCGCTGCGGCAACAAATTTAGCACCATCGATCACAGAGCCACCACCGACCGCCAATAAGAAATCGATGTTCTGCTCACGGGCAATTTGCACGGCCTCCATCAGCTTCTCATAAGTGGGATTAGCCTCTACGCCACCAAATAGATAAACCTTGCGCTCACCCAGCGCCGCTTGCACTTCATCTAAGGTGCCGGTGCGCTGTGCACTTTGCCCACCGTAAAGCACCATTACCTGCGCTTCCGCTGGAACAAAGCCATCCAGTTTAGCGATACAGCCTTTACCAAAGCTGATATGGGTTGGATTGTAAAAATCAAAATTTAGCATGTCGTCGATGACTCCTCGTGAGTGATAACAACGATTTACAAGGCAAACCGTTGCTCTGTTCTTAATGCACAGCACCTACACTCTGCAGGTACATCAGCGGCAACCCATGCAGCTAAAGCCTGAGTATTCACGTGCATTGTTTACTCCATTGCTAGGCGTAACTTAGCTAACAAGCCCTACCAACACCACAACTAACAAAGCTTGATGGCAATATTAGAACCTAAAGTAGCGCTTAGAATAAGCAAGATTAGACCAGTCGTCTAGAAGTTTTGTAAGATTATTGATAATAGTTCATCACTCACCAACTACGCTGTCGCTATAAGCTGTGCTGGACTATTTCTGCGTTCGCTAAGACTGGATGGGAGCTGTAAAAGGTAGTACGCAAATGCGTTATTGTCTCTGCGAGGAGTGTAGCGACATGGCAGTCCACTGTTGCGGAGCCTGGCTTTGCCTGCAGACCGAGAGGTTTACCAGATGGATTGCTTCGCTATGCTCGCAAAGACTTCGTTGTGTCTCTGCGAGGAGCGTAGCGACGTGGCAGTCCACTATTGCAGAGCCTTGTTATGCCTGCAGCATCGAGTGGTTTGCAAGGTGGATTGCTTCACTGCGTTCGCAAAGACTTCGTTGTGTCTCTGCGAGGAGCGTAGCGACGTGGCAGTCCACTGTTGCGGAGCCTGGCTTTGCCTGCAGCGCCGAGTGGTTTACCAGATGGATTACTTCGCTATGCTCGCAAATACGGCAGATTATTACTGAGCAAACACCGCATCAA
>JAAYTE010000006.1 GCA_012518175.1 Gammaproteobacteria bacterium
AGCCCAAGTTTACATGGCTTTTTTGTGCACTTATCGCACAATAATGCAAAAATATATGCATTCTAGGCCTTCTGCTAGTTTACTTAATCAAACGAATGCGTAACATATAGGATAGTCAATTTACCATTAGGTAAGTTGCTTCCATGGAAACCCAAACTAAGGGGAACACGATGAATAATGTTCTAAAATTCTCTGCATTGGCTTTAGCTGCTGTTTTAGCAACTGGTTGCAGCAGTGTAGCAAAGGAAACTGAAGCACGTTTAACCGCCACTGAAGATTCAGTAGCACGTGCACAAGCTCGCGCTGACGAAGCGTACAGCAAAGCTGACGAAGCGATGAGCGCTGCTCAACGTGCTCAGCAAACTGCTGACGAAGCTAACGAACGCGCTCTGCGTATGTTAGAAAAAGCCAGCCGCAAGTAATATTACTTGCTAAGGCAAAAAGGCCAACTTTCGAGTTGGCCTTTTTTATTATCCTGGTACTTATCTTTTAGTATGTAAACGCTGTAATAACTCCGCTTCAGACTGGCTTAACCCGCACGACTGCTTTAAGTCTTCGGTAGTTGCCCCCAGCCCAACTAAACGCGCAGCCTGAGTAAAGGATAAAGTATTAGGATCCTTTTGCTCCATGCGTAAAATCTTTTCTGATAAGGGCGTCAGGCTCTGTTGAATTTCATCCAACTCTTGCCCCATGCGCATACTGCCTGACAAGTATGTTTCTAAGCGCCGATTGAGGGTATTGAGCGCTTTTTTCTGTGCACTGGCTTGCTCTGCATATTCGGCATATAAAGCCGTTAAGCGCTGCTTATCTCTCCACAATAAATACACGGCAACACCGTTACCCACGCACAGTAAAGATAAAAACAACACTGCCAACCACATTATAAGCTATCCAGCTCTGACCACTCTTCCTCGCTCATCATTTTCTCCAGTTCAACTAGAATCAATAATTCGCCGTTCTTGTTGCACACGCCTTGAATAAACTTGGCAGCATCTCTGTTGCCCACATTGGGCGCGGTTTCTATTTCCGACTGGCGCAAATACACAACTTCAGCCACGCTATCCACTAAAATACCAATAACCTGCTTGTCCACCTCGATAATTACCACACGGGTATTATCACCCACTTCAGCGGGCGGTAAACCAAAACGCTGGCGGGTATCAATCACCGTCACCACATTGCCGCGTAAGTTAATAATGCCCAACACATAGCTGGGCGCACCCGGCACAGGGGCAATTTCTGTATAGCGTAAGACCTCTTGCACCTGCATCACATTGACGCCATAGGTTTCTTCATTTAAGCGAAAGGTCACCCACTGTAAAATAGGGTCATCGGCGCTGTGAGCGGATAAGTTTTGCATGGTTATTTCCCTCATATAGAGCTTGTTGGCTCACACTATATAGTACATTTTTATATTCTATTTAAGCACCACTGGGGGCGCATCTTGGCCAGTAATTAATTCTGCCAAGATTTCTACATCGAGCAAAGCACACATATGCTCAATCACTGTACCAGCCAACCAAGCACGCTTACCACGCTGGGTGCGCCATTTGACTTCTTCTGGCTGTAAATGAATAGAGTGACGCACTTGATGCACTGCCAACCCCCAATCATAGCCATTGATCGAAATCACATACTTTAACCCATCACGCATATCGGCAGTATAGCGCTCTGGCATCACCCAGCGGGCAGTTTCTAAGACTTTTAAATTAGCGCCCGCTGTCGGCAAGATGCCCACAAACCAATCAGGCTGACCAAACAGTGGCGTGAGTTGATCGGCTTGATACGGATAGATAGTGCCCAAAGCGGCCAAAGGTACAGCCAACGTTAAACCAGCCACGTCAAACAGCAAACATTCAAACGGCCCTTCAGCCCAACGACTGATACTGGGCTGGGCGGCTTTAACAGTTGCCGCCGGCACCTCTACAGTCAGCTCTGACTGCTGCTCCGTGGCAACGACGGAGGTCGGTAGCTGACTAATTTGCTCAGTACTGATCAAGGGCTCAGCCAGCGCCACGGGTGGCAAAGTAAAAGTCACGGCCGGCGCAGGCGGCTCTAAAAAAGGGGCTGGCTGCGCCGGCTCTGGCGCTTCGACACGGCTGGGCTCAGGCGTATTATCAGTCAGTAAGGCATCTAAATAGCCTTGTAAAGCAGCATGCTGACTACCTTTACTCATAGCTCACTCCAAATTGCGTGTGCGCTTCCATCAGGCTCATGGCAGAGGCTCCTGCGGCTTGCTTGCATCCGCTACCGCCGCCGTGTTTTTCGGCTGCAAGCATTCCTTCAGCACATGCTTTAATAAAGCACGGTAAGCAACAATTGCGCGACTGCTTTTATCAAAGCTCGAGGGCACTAAACCTGCCCGACTGGCATCACGTAAGCGTGTATCAATCGGAATATAGGCCTGCCATAAGGTTGCAGGGTATTGTTTTTTCAGCATACGCAAAGCACTGATGGAGGCTTGTGTACGCCGGTCAAATAAGGTTGGCACAATGCTGTAGGGCAAACTTTGCTGACGCGAACGGTTGATCATTTTTAACGTATTCACCATGCGTTCCAAGCCTTTTAAAGCTAAAAACTCTGTTTGTACCGGAATCAATAAATACTGGCTAGCGGCCAAGGCATTCACCATCAAGACGCCAAGCAGCGGCGGGCTATCAATCACGGCAAAATCAAACTCACCGTCGAGCTGAGCTAAAGTGCGGCTAATGACTAAGCCCAAGCCATCTTTACCCGGTGACTGACGCTCTAACACCGCTAACGCTGTGCTAGACGGCAAGAGCTTGATATTTTCATGACTGGTATCGCGCAGTAACTGTTGCGGCAAGTGAGCTGGAATCAGCCCAGCATGCTGAAATAAATCATAACAACTGTGCTCCAGCGTATCGGGATCATAGCCAAAATAACTGGTCATAGATCCGTGTGGATCAAGGTCAACCACCAGCACACGCTTCCCCGCATCGGCCAACAGACCGGCAAGCGCAAGGGTTGTCGTGGTTTTACCGACCCCGCCCTTTTGGTTCGCTACGGCCCAGATTCTCATCGCATACCCCATACTCAATCGCACTGCATTGAACTGCTGTATTACTGCGTCAAGCCATTGACACAGCAAGCAATTTTATTGACTTGCAATATAGCAAGCAATCTATATGCCAGCTTACCGTTTGGCTAATTTTCTGCAGCTTGGGTTGCGGTTTGTCGACGCGCATCGGCATTTCTAGAAATCACTAGCACCACCCGACGATTACGCGCTCGGCCAGCAGCATCGGCATTATCAGCAATGGGTTGAAACTCACCGTAGCCCACTGCCGCCAAGCGCTCAGGTTGTACACCATCCATCACCAACATACGGACAATACTTGCCGCGCGAGCGGCAGACAGCTCCCAGTTGGTGGGGTATTGCGCTGTACTAATGGGTAAATTATCGGTGAAACCTTCCACCTGAATCGGATTATCAAAGGGCGCTAAAATACTGGATATTTTCTCGATAATATCAAAAGCATCTTGGTGCGGAATCGCATCACCACTGGGGAAGAGCAAACTGGAACTCAGCTCCAACTCTAGCCACATCTCATTGGCACGCACATGCAATTTGCCGTCGCCCAACAATCCATCAAATTGATCACGTATTTGCTCAGCAATGCTGGCTAGCGGGTCTTGGGCAACACTGCCAGAACCACTCTCACCATCATCACTGTCAGACTGGCCTTTAAAGCGCTCATCGCCAACCGGTATGGGTTTAATTGCTCGCTCCGGCTGGCTAAAGATGCCTTCCATGGAGTCGGATAACACTTTGTACTTGCCTTCGTTGATCGAGGATATTGAATACATCACCACAAAAAAAGCAAACAGCAGAGTAATAAAGTCGGCATAGGAGACTAGCCAGCGATCATGATTAATCGGCTCTTCTTCTCTGCGTCGACGTGCCATGCTTACTCCATAAAGCCTTGCAGCTTTAACTCAATAGAACGCGGATTTTCGCCTTCAGCGATGGACAAAATACCTTCTAAGAGCATTTCTCGATAGCGTGACTGGCGCAACACTGTCACTTTTATTTTGCTGGCTACCGGCAAAAACAATAAGTTTGCCGAGCCAATCCCGTAGATAGTCGCGACGAATGCCACGGCAATCCCTGTGCCCAACTGCGACGGATCAGCAAGGTTACCCATAACATGGATCAAGCCCATTACCGCACCGATAATACCAATGGTTGGCGCATAACCGCCCATACACTCATAAAACTTAGCAGCTTGTAAATCGCGGTCTTCTTGGGTGTATAAATCCACCTCTAAGATACTGCGAATACCCTCAGACTCCATACCGTCCACCAGCAACTGCAAGCCTTTTTGCGCATAGGGGTCCAGTTCGGCTTCAGCCACAGCTTCCAAACCCAGTAAGCCATCTTTACGCGCAGTCATACTCCAGCCGATAACATTGTTAATGGCGCTGGGCAGATCAGCATACGGAGGAAACAAAACCCAGCTGACAATTTGTATGGCGCGTTTAAAGTGACTGACTGGGGTTTGCAATAGAGCAGCACCAAAAGTACCGCCAAACACAATCAAAGCTGCAGGGCCGTTCATCAGCGCACTGACATGCCCGCCTTCAAGGTAATTACCGCCAATAATGGCAACAAACGCCATTACTAAACCAATCAGGCTGAGCATATCCATTAGTTACAGGCCTCAATTAAATAGCCACCAATATCATCCAGACTGTAAACAAGGTCAGCCAAGCCAGCTTTAACCACTGCCATTGGCATGCCATAAATCACACAGCTGGCTTCATCTTGCGCCCAAATTTCACTGCCCAACTGCTTGAGCATCCGCGCGCCTTCACGGCCATCAGCGCCCATGCCAGTCAGGATCACTCCCAATACTTTGTCACGGTAAACTTTAGCCGCTGAGCCAAATGTAATGTCAACGCTGGGCTTATAACTCAAACGTTCGTCACCGGGTAAAATACGCACACTGCCGCGGCCATCAATCATCATTTGCTTGCCACCTGGCGCCAGCAAGGCCAATCCTGGGCGTAAAATATCGCCCTCTTCCGCTTCTTTGACATCAATGTGACACAGCTTATTTAAACGCTCAGCAAAGGCATTGGTAAAAGCTGCAGGCATGTGCTGAATAATTACAATGGGGGCTGGAAAGTTGGCCGGTAGCTGGGTTAAAACCCGCTGTAAGGCAACTGGCCCGCCGGTTGAAGTGCCAATGGCCACCAATTTATAGGCTCTGCGCCGTGGACTGCTGGTTGAAGCTAATACGGGCTCTTCTGCTGGGCCGGTAATAGCACTGCGTACAGGCGCTGTACGCACTGGACGCGGCGTTGGAGCTGCAGTTCTTGCTGGGGGCACGCTACGGGTTGCTGGTCGCGGCGCTGCAGCAGGCGCTGCAGCTTTGCGTGTTTCTAAAGTGCTGCTGGGCGCACTGGGACGGGTCCAGGCCCGAGTATTGCTCATGGCTAACAAGTGCACTTTATCGCAGAGCATTTGTTTTACTTTTTGCGGATTGCGCGAGATGTCCTCAAAGTTTTTCGGCAGGTAATCCAACGCCCCTGCATCCAAGGCGTCTAAGGTCACGCGCGCGCCTTCGTGGGTCAGCGAAGAGAACATCAGCACTGGCGTAGGACAGCGTTGCATAATGTTTTTAACCGCAGTAATGCCATCCATCACCGGCATTTCATAGTCCATGGTGATGACATCTGGGCGCAAAGCTAAAGTTTGCTCCACAGCTTCACGGCCATTGGCAGCAGTCCCTACCACTTCAATATTGCCATCGGCAGAGAGTATTTCGGTCAGTCGGCGCCGAAAAAATCCTGAATCATCAACCACCAAAACCTTAACTGTCATACCCACTCCAAAAACTGCACTGATGCTTTACTTAGCGTTAGTAGCCCTGTCCATAATTTTTTAGCAAGCCTGGAATATCTAAAATCAGGGCGATCCGACCGTCACCGGTAATAGTCGCGCCTGACATGCCGGGCGTACCGTGCAACATTTTACCTAAGGGTTTAATGACCACTTCTTCCTGACCAATTAATTGATCAACAACACAACCAATACGCTGATTGCCTACGGTTAAAATCACCACATGCCCTTCCACTTGTTCAGCGTGGCCTTCATTGGGCAGCAACCAGTGCTTTAAATAAAACAGCGGTAAGGCTTTATCGCGCACTATGACCACTTCTTGGCCATCGACAATATTGGTACGCGACAAGTCCAAGTGGAAAATCTCATTAACGTTAACCAATGGAAAAGCAAAGTCTTGCGCACCCAACCTAACCATTAAGGTTGGCATAATGGCTAAGGTCAGTGGCACTTTAATCACCACTTGCGAGCCCTTGCCAGGCGTGGAATGCACATACACTGTGCCATTGAGCTGGGCAATCTTGGTTTTCACCACATCCATGCCAACCCCGCGCCCTGACACATCAGAGACTTCGGTTTTGGTGGAAAAGCCTGCAGCAAAAATCAAGTTGTAACACTCAGCGTCGGTTAAGCGGTCTGCCGCTTCGCGCTCGAGCATGCCTTTTTCAACGGCCTTATCGCGCAGTACATTAGCATCCATACCTTTACCGTCATCGGTAATGGTCAATTGAATGTGATCGCCCTCTTGCGAGGCCGCCAAAGTAACGCAGCCTTCGCGCTCTTTACCCGCCGCCTCGCGGTCCGCTGGCATTTCAATCCCGTGGTCCACTGAGTTGCGCACCAAGTGCACCAAAGGATCAGCCAGTGCTTCTACGAGGTTTTTATCTAAATCGGTATCTTCACCAACCAACTCTAAACGAATCTGTTTTTTTAAATTACGCGCCATATCGCGAATCAGACGTGGGAAGCGGCCAAATACTTTACGGATGGGCTGCATTCGGGTTTTCATCACCGCAGCTTGCAAGTCGCCGGTGACCACATCCAAATGCCCCACCACTTTCGACATGGTTTCATCACCACTATCGAGGCCTAAGCGCACCAAGCGGTTGCGCACCAACACCAACTCACCCACCATATTCATGATGTCATCTAAGCGTGCGGTGTCTACCCGTACCGTGGTTTCGATCTCAACCGCAGGTGCACCGGTAGGTCTTGCTGGACGACTGGCCGCTGCGGGTTTCTTTGTCTCAGCAGCGCTGGGTTTGACGGTGGCAACCACTGCTTCAGCCGGCGCTTTAGCGCTAGCGCTGTGATCGGCAGTCGGCTTAGGGGTAACTTGAAACTTGCCTTTGCCATGCAACTGATCCAGCAATGCTTCAAACTCATCATCACTTATATTTTCGGAACTGGCTGCAGCGCTGTCTGTGCTATTGGCATTACTGGCGTTATTGGTTTCAGCTTCGTTGCTACTGGCTGCCACTGGCGTCACCGCCTCGGCTTTAAACTGTCCTTCACCATGCAACTGGTCCAGTAATGCTTCAAACTCATCGTCAGTTATTTCATCAGAACCAGACGCACTGCCAGCTGCAGTCGGCGTGGCGGCGGCAGGCTCAGCGCCACCAACCGGACCATGCAATTGGTCAAGTAGGGCTTCAAATTCATCATCGGTAATGATATCGCTGTCACCACTGCTGACGCTCGCTGGTTCAGATTCAGGAATAGCACCAAGCAGCTGCTCAAACTCTGCATCAGCCTGATCACCTAGGCTCTGCGCTGCTTGCGCAGCTTCTTCTGCAGCAGGCTCGGCATCGTCGGCAGTTTCAGGTTGGGCTAAGCGGGCTAAATTACTCAACAGCTCATCAGTGGCTGGGGTTAATGCTTGACCGGCGCGCACTTCTTGGAACATGGCATTGACGCTATCTAAAGCTTCAAGCACCACATCCATTAAGTCTGCGGTAACGCGGCGCTCACCTTTGCGCAGAATATCAAACACGTTTTCGGCAATATGGCAGCAATCCACCAACTCGTTGAGCTGTAAAAAACCAGCACCGCCTTTTACCGTATGGAAACCACGGAAAATCGCATTGAGCAGATTCATATCATCAGGGCTACCCTCCAGCTCAACCAGCTGTTCTGAGAGTAACTCCAGAATCTCTCCTGCCTCCACTAAGAAGTCCTGGAGGATTTCATCATCTGCATCAAAGCTCATCTGTGTGCCCCCTAAAACCCTAAACTAGACAGTAGATCATCGACATCCACTTGGTCAGCTACCACATCATCCTGTTTATCGGCACGGATCTGCGGACCTTCACCAGCAGTGTTGTTTTTTTGCTTGTTATCTTTCTTGCGTAATTCATCGACAGGGCGCTCAATGCCCACCACTCGGTCAACTTGGCCAGCCATCACTACCAGCTTGAGAAGATTGCTTTCAATGTCAGCAATCAGGGTCATCACCCGCTTAATAACTTGCCCAGTAAGGTCTTGGAAGCCTTGCGCCATCATAATTTCATTTAAGTTGGCGGAGAGTTGGTCACTGTCATGCAGGCTGCGCGATAAAAAGCCCTCAATACGCTTCGCCAGTGCCCGAAACTCTTCAGCTTGCATTTCACGGCGCATAAAGCGCTGCCAGTCAGCCGTTAAACTTTGCGCCTCATAACTGATGTAGTTCACTAAGGGCGCACTTTTTTCAACTAAATCAAGGGCGCTATTGGCTGCCTGATCGGTCATATTAACCACATACTGCAAGCGTTCTGAAGCATCGGTAATCTGCGACATTTCTTTGGCGTGGGGGTTACGTGGGTCAATATCAAAATCAATGATGGCGTTATGTAACTCACCGGTTAACCGCCCAACCTCTTGGTACAGAGTACGCTCACGCACCGCGTGGATTTGCGTAATAATGCGCGCAGCCTCTTGTAAGTCACCTTGCTCAAGACTCTTCTGCAGCTGAGGGGCGTGCAGCTCGACCGCAGACGCAAAGTCAACCTCAGTGCTTTTAGTGTGTTCCATAGATTCCTCACAGCTTGTAATCAGCCGTTAACACGCTCAAAGATTTTCTGAATTTTATCTTCAAGTGCTTGTGCCGTGAACGGTTTGACCACATAACCGTTTACACCGGCTTGCGCCGCAGCAATGATTTGATCGCGCTTAGCTTCAGCAGTAACCATTAGCACTGGCAAATGCTTGAGTTTGTCGTCAGCACGTACTTTAAGCAGCAAATCAAGGCCACTCATGATCGGCATATTCCAATCAGTCACGAGGAAATCAAAATTACCACTTTGCAGCATGGGTAAAGCAGTGGCACCGTCATCAGCCTCTGCTGTGTTAGTGAAACCAAGGTCTCGCAAGAGGTTTTTTATGATCCGTCGCATCGTTGAAAAATCGTCAACAATGAGGATTTTCATATTTTTATCCAAGCCAACCTCCAAGCCATTTTAGTTCAGCCTTCACTTGATAAAGACCGTCTGCAATTAGTATTAAATCCAGCATTTGCTCGTACTTATTGTTGCCAGTCAGCTAAGCGCGCTCTTAAACGTGCGGCACACTGACTGTGTAACTGACTTACCCGTGATTCACTGACCCCTAAAACCTCACCAATTTCTTTTAGGTTCAGTTCTTCATCATAATACAATGACAAAATTAAACGCTCGCGCTCCGGTAATCCGGCAATGGCTTCAGCCAGAGCTTGCTGGAAGTGTATTTTTTCAATATCACGACCGGGCTCTTGCTGAGTGCTGTGGGTATCAAAGTGATCACTTTCATCCAGTAGATCATCAAAGCTAAATAAACGGCTGCCTTGGGTATCGCCTAAAATCGCATAATACTCATCTAGGCTTAAGTTAAGTTCGGCTGCCACCTCTAAATCTTTAGCATCCTGGCCAGTCCGCGCTTCAATGGTGCGCACTGCATCACTGACCATGCGTGTATTGCGATGCACTGAACGCGGAGTCCAATCACCTTTACGCAACTCATCCAGCATAGCGCCACGAATGCGAATGCCCACAAAGGTGCTAAAACTCGCCCCTTTACTGGCATCAAACTTTTTCGCCGCCTCTAACAAACCAATCATGCCGGACTGAATTAAGTCTTCCACCTGCACGCTAGCCGGCAAGCGACCAAGCATATGATAAGCAATGCGTTTAACTAAGGGCGCATGCTCTTCAATCAGCAATGACTGCTCATCAGCCGCCTGCGCCTTACTATACATTTGCAGACCTTTAGATCTTGTCATGCACTTTATTCCGTTCCAGTGTGGCTAACTAACCGCTCCACAAAAAACTCTAAATGCCCACGCGGTGTGCTGGGTAAAGGCCAACTATCAATCTGTTGCGCCATATTCCTAAACGCTAACGAACACTTCGCATGTGGGTA
>JAAYTE010000062.1 GCA_012518175.1 Gammaproteobacteria bacterium
CTATGTTATACACAATCGCATTAATACTAGGCATCTTATGGGTTTTAGGATTGGTTTCCTCTTACACCATGGGCGGATTTATCCACATTCTTATCGTAATTGCCGTCATTATGGTTTTATTACGAGTCATTAGCGGCCGCAAACCGTTTTAACCGTAAGCTCATTTGGCGGTCAGTTTTTCAGTGACCGCTGCAGATAAGTCAGCAGCTACCCATCACCTCGCTGAAGACAGTGGTGGGCTGCTACGGCCTTGATAAATGCGGTAAATGTTGAGTTTACTGGCTGGTGAGACTGTTATGGGCTTGTGTCGACATCATTCGATGTTCTGCACCTGCTCGCGCATTTGCTCAATTAAAACCTTAATATTCACTGCAGCTTGAGTGGAGCGTGGGTCAATGGCTTTCGAGCCTAGGGTGTTGGCTTCGCGGTTGAGCTCTTGCATGAGAAAATCCAAACGTCGACCAATGGCTCCGCCGGTTTTCAATACGCGGTGGACTTCGCTGATATGTGTGGTGAGGCGGTCAAGTTCTTCGGCGACATCGCTCTTTTGCGCGAGCAAGACCAGTTCTTGCTCAAGGCGCTGAGGGTCGATTTCCACTTGCAACTCTTGGCAGCGGGTGAGGATTTTCTGGCGTTGAACTTCCAGCATTTCTGGTACCAATTCGCGCAGCACGTTGGTTTCGTTTTGAATGGCATCTAAGCGCTCACTGATGAGGCGGGCTAAGTCTGCACCTTCACGGCCACGGCTTTCTTTTAACTGCTGCAGCGCCTGGCTAAACAAGGTGGTGGCTGCACTATTTAATTCTTGGCTGTCTACAGATTGCGTGCTGAGTACACCGGGCCAAGCTAACACTTCGAGCGGGTTGAGTGCTGCTGGTTGCTTGATTTTCTGAGCAATTTGTTCGGCGGCGTGAATCAATTGCTGAGCATGGGCATGATCAACTTGTAAGGCCGACTCGCTGGATGACTCGGTTAAGCGCAGCGTGCACTCAACTTTACCGCGGGATAAACCATTGCGTAGAGCTTCACGGACCGGCCCTTCTACTTCACGTAGGTTATCGGGCAGGCGCAAGTGCGGTTCTAAATAGCGATGGTTAACTGAGCGCAATTCCCAGCTGAGCGTGCCATATACACCGTTTTGCTCAACACGAGCGAATGCGGTCATGCTATGCACCATGAGAAAACTCCAAATATAAGGGGAAGAATATTGCGCCAATTGTAGCGAATTTTTCGATGGGTTGTGTTTACAATACTGCTATCGGGATGTTCTATCCCTATAATGCTTCATTCATATTTTAAAATAGGAATATTCAATGACACGTCCTAGTGGCCGCGAACTCGATCAACTGCGTCAGGTGCGCATTACCCGTAACTTTACTTGCCATGCTGAAGGTTCAGTTTTAGTTGAGTTTGGTAACACTAAAGTTATTTGCACCGTGAGTGTAGAGAATGGCGTACCGCGTTTTTTAAAAGGCCAGGGACAAGGTTGGTTAACCGCAGAGTACGGAATGTTACCGCGCGCAACAGGCAGCCGTACCCGTCGTGAAGCCAGCAGTGGTAAGCAAGGTGGTCGTACTTTAGAGATTCAGCGTTTGATTGGCCGCTCATTGCGCGCTGCGCTGGATATGACCAAGATGGGTGAAAATACCTTATATGTTGACTGCGATGTGATCCAAGCTGATGGTGGAACGCGCACTGCAGCTATTACAGGGGCGATGGTTGCGTTAGTGGATGCGTTGGAAGTGATGAAAGAGCGCAAGTTACTGAAAAACGGTTCGCCGCTCAAGCAGATGATCGCTGCTGTTTCTGTTGGTATTTATAAAGATTTGCCTGTGCTAGATTTGGACTATCCAGAAGATTCCACTGCGGAAACGGATCTGAACGTAGTGATGACCGATGCCGGTGGTTTTATCGAAGTGCAAGGCACTGCAGAAGGCGCACCTTTTGGTTCTGAGCAGCTTAACGCCATGTTGGCTTTAGCGGATAAAGGTGTACGTGAGCTTTTTGCGCTGCAGCAGGCAGCACTACAAAGCGAGTAATGCTTAAACTAGAGCGATAGGAGAGTGATAATGGATGAGCTAACACCTCTTTCCCCTGAGGGGCCTAGCGCAGAGGCGAAGCAATGGGCAATGTTGACCCATTTGGCCGCTTTTGCAGCTTTTTTGATTCCATTCGGTAATATTATTGGCCCATTACTGGTGTGGCAGTTGAAAAAAGATCTAGGGCCTTTTGTGGAATATAACGGTAAAGAAGCAGTTAACTTCCAGATCACCGTGGCAATTGCTGCTGTGGTATGTTTTATCCTGATTTTTGCTTTAGTCGGAGCTTTGTTGTTACCGGTGTTGGGGCTGGTCTGGTTGGTTTTTACTATTATTGCTGGTGTTAAGGCCAACGACGGTGTGACTTACCGCTATCCAATGACTATTCGCTTTATTAAGTAAA
>JAAYTE010000007.1 GCA_012518175.1 Gammaproteobacteria bacterium
CCATCAATAATTGGTTATTACGCGTGGCATGTACCTGTAAATGCTCATCCAATTCTGGCAGTACAGCCTGCACCTGGCCGCAGATCAGGCTTTGCTCAGGAACCCAATCAAGTACCGGCTGCATGCCGGAACAGTCACCGGCAAACAACCCCTTAGCAACACTGGCTTTATCATGCCCCAGAGCACAATTAAGACCGAGTGCTTGTAAGTACATGCTCATGGTTGCCACTCCATCTGCTCAACCTGCAAAGCCTGCTGAGGATTGAAAATAATCTGCCACTGTTTTGGCTTGGTATGTGACACTTGCCAGCCGTTAGCTAAAATTCGCTGCCCAGTAGAAACTTTTGCGTTCGGATACTGCTGCACTAGATGTTCAGCAGTAGTCAAAGCAAATACTAAACCTGCAAACCATTGGCGCGCTTGTGGGTTAGACGGCAACAGCCCATCCGCATGCCAGTCATTATCACGCAGTATCTGACGCGCCAGTGGTACGCCCATGGCATCAAACAATGAAAAGCGCAAAACTTCTGCTTCACGCTGAATCACCACGATCGCATCACGGCTAAGTTCACCTTCTTGGTAACGCAGATGCAGTTGCAACGGCAGCTGTACATCTTGCAGTGTTTGCCCCTGCACCGGTAAAGGTTGTGTTGTGCTGCACGCCGTCAAGACCAGTATCGAAAGCAGCACAAACAGTGTTAAGCCATTGCCTCGTATCATTTTCCCGTCAGCTCTTGAGGCCCGCATAATTCTGCCAGCACCCTTAACCGACGACGCGAGTCAGCCACATAAGGGTTCATTTCATCCCAAGCGTAACCGGCCAAAATCGAGCAAACCATCCGCCGAATTTCAGGCTGAGCATTTTCATAATAAATCACATCTTGGAACGAAGTGTCATACCAGCCTTCAACATAGGTACGGAAGGTATCCACGCCACGCTTGAGTGGGATAGCAAACTCAGTTTCCCAGTCGACCGCCTCACCACGCAACTGACGATCAAGCACCGCCGCGGCCATACTTGATGAACGCATGCCGATGGTCACTCCAGACGAAAATACTGGGTCTAAAAACTCAGCAGCATTGCCCAACAGTGCAAAACCTTTGCCGTGTAAAGTCTTCACATTTGCTGAGTAACCGCCCATGGTGCGAAACGGTTGATCCCAAACAGCATTTTTAAAGATACGGCGTAAGTTCGGTGCTTCATTCACAAAAGCCTGCAAACATTCTTGTAAGTCTTCTGCTCGCCCCTCATAACGCTCCTCTTTCGCCACCACGCCTAAAGAGCAATAGCCATCACTAAAAGGAATGCTCCAAAACCACACATCGCGCATATCTGGATGGGTAGTAATCAGGATTTTTTCACGATTAAAACTAGGGTCATCAATACAGTCACGGACATGGGTAAATACTGCCTTGCGCACTGGGAAAGTTGAAGGCAGTTCTAAATCCAGTAAACGCGGTAAAACACGACCATAACCACTGGCATCCAGAACAAAATCACAGGTAATTTGATACTGACTGCCATCCTTTAGGCGACGCACATAGAGTCGCGGGTGCTCAGCAGAGAAGTCGACCTGAATAATTTCTTCTTCATAACGAACCTGTACGCCTTGCGCTTGCGCTTGATCAGCCAATAATTTATCAAAATCAGCACGACGTACTTGATAGGTACTGCCTTTGCCTGGCGTAAAGGTGTCGCGGAAATCAAACTCAGTGTAGCGCTCGCCCCAACCAAAGGCAGCACCGTGTTTAACTTGGAAACCAGCGGCTTGTACTGCTTCGAGCATGCCCGCCTCTTCAATAAAATCGAGGCAATGCGAAAGCAAACTTTCACCAATGGAGAAGCGCGGAAATAACTGACGCTCCAAGACTAAAACCTCGTGCCCTTTACGCCGTAAAATAGCCGCAGCAATTGCACCAGAAGGGCCAGCGCCAATCACTACTACATGATGCTGTTCAACCATTTCATCCACTCGTGCCATATACATTCCCATTCAGACAGAATCAAGTGCTACTTATCAGCAGCAAACACATTGATCGCAGGCCGCAATACAGCCATACCTACTCACCAGAGCCAGCACTTATACAGCCTGAGTGCTGGTGCGCGCCGCCCAAGGCGCAAATAAAAAGCTAAATACTAAACCTAAACTCACTGCTAAACCAAAACTGCTCACCGCTGGTGTGCTTGATAGCGCCAGCAGACCAAAAGACAACCATGTTGTGACGGCAGCCAGCAAGGTTCCTAACAAACTGGTTGCGGCACCACCTACACCTTCATAGACAATAATGGCGTAATCAACACCAATCGCGGTGACCAACAACAAGCCGAAAACACTAAACAGAGTCAAGGTTTGCCCCATCCAACCTAAACAAGCAGCGGCAGCCAAAGCCGCTAACAATGAGATGCTTAAAGTGCGCAATGCTCCGCGCCAGCCAAGCACTGAGGCTAACAGCACAAAGATTACAGCACTGGCCAGTACCTTTAACCACAGCGCATAATCTTGTGTTTGTTGAAAGAGCTGATTGAGTTCTGCTGGTCGATCGACCCATTGCACAAAATTAAATTGTTCAGCGAGTGTACTGAATAACGCGACTTGACTGATGCCTTGTAAGCTAACAACCGCAGCATATTGACCTTGCTGCTGTCCTAGCCACAATGGCCGCCATATTTCACCAAGTGGGCCATTTAAACTATCTGTCACTGAGCGCTGTGGCAGATTTTGTAATGCACTTAACTCTGCCTGCAAAGTCTTTAAAGACACGCCTGCTGATAGCAAGGGCGCTAGCGCCGACTGAGGCATTTGCGCTAACGCTTGGCGCAAATTCGGTTGCCCTGTGAATCCTGCTAAATATTGCTGTGGTGACTGATAACTGCGCAAGTTGCCGGCCTGCTGCAAGGCCTGCAAAGGCTTTTCTAAGGTTTGTAAATGGCTCAATAACTGCTCAACGCTGTCACCCTTAACTAAGAAAAACTGACTGGTGGGTTGATGTCCTGTCAGCTCAGCAATGCGTTGTGCATCTTCCAGCAACGCCGGCGAACTACTAATCCACTGGCGGATATCATCATGACGATTGAGCTGCATAATTCCCGAAATAGAAAACACCAACAGCGCCAGCAATAACCTGCGACTCGACACCCGACGTAACAATGCCGCACGCCAACTTAAAAATACTTGCATCCACACTAAAGGTCGCTGCCAGGGTTGCAGCTGACGCTTGCGCAACAACCATGGCAAACAGCATAGCGTGCATAAGTAAGCCGCTACTAAACCTGCCACAGAGAACACCGCAACTTGGCTTAAGGCAGGGAAGGGGGTAAAGGCTAAGGCGAGATAACCTATGGCATTGGTTAATACTCCCAGACTTAATCCCGGCAGAGTTGCGCGTAACACCGCCCAACTGCGCCATGGTTGCATGGTCCAAGCCTTGGATAAATAATGCATGGGGAAATCAATGGTCACGCCGATTAAACTAGCACCGAGTACTAAGGTCAGCACATGAATTTGGCCATACACGGCAATACAGGCCGTCACGCCAACCCATAATCCAAACAACGCCGGCAATAAGGCGACCAAGCTACTGACGCTGCGCCATAGCGCAACAATCAACAACAAAGAACCCAGTAACGACAAACCGCCCAACCACTGCATTTCCCTAGCCGCTTGCGTCTGACCTTGAGCAGCAAACAGTAAGCCACTGCTGGCCAGTAACTCTCCACCTTGCGCGGCTAACTCCGTACGCGCATGTTGTACTTGCTCAGCCACCTGCAAAGCCACTGAGCCGGCAAAAGCACTGTCATGGGTGCGCGCACGTAACAACAACCAATGCTGACCGGCATCCTCAATAAATAAGTAGCCACTGCTGTCGACTTGTACACGGCTATCGACTTGTAAGTTTTCTTGGATTTTTGCCGTAAGCCCCAGCCAGTCTTGCTCGGGGCTCACTAAAGCAAAGCCATTTAGCGGATCAAACAGCTCAGTCAGACGTTGTTGAAAATACACCTCAGGTTGCCTAGCCAGTTGTTCGCGCACCATCAACGGTAATAAATTACTGCGATCCGCCAATAACTGCTGGCGCACTGCGCTGATATCCAAATTCAGCTGTTGCTCCACGTGCTGGTAAATACCGCTGGCGCGCCACTGTTGGGTTAACTGCTCAGCAAAAGCTTGACCCGCTTGCGCCCCCTCAGGATGACGCAGCAAAACAATCAACTCACGATCCAATCGCTCTTGCATACGCTGCTGGGCAAACATCTGCACCGGATCAGCTGAGCCTTGCGGCAAGATATCCAACAAGCTGGCGCTAATCGGTGCGCCAGCACGCCACTGCCATACACTGAGAGCAGTTAGGCTCATTAATAAGACTAAAAAAAGCTTGGGTAAGCGCTGCTCAAGGTTGAAAGGCATGCTGTTCATCATCCAACAGCACATGATCGGCTTGGCTATTTAACATGCGCATCACAGTGCGATCGCCTTGAGTTTCATGCAGTTCAATACGCTCAACTAGCGCACCACCATGAATTTCAATAACTTTAAATATTTGCTGTAAAAATAAGGCTTTAGGCAACAAGTTAAGCTGCCACTGCTCAGGGTTACCTTGCAACTGCAAAGTAAAATCTGCCTGCAAAGCCTGCTGGTTACCTTGCAGCACCGCTAAGAATAATCGACTTTGTCGTGCGGCAACATTTTGTCCCGGCTGACTCTGCCAGCCATTGGCGGTCAGCAACGACACACCCTGTGCATCAATGCGGTAGGTTTGCGCAAAAGGTTGCTGCACTTGCCACAACAACCCATGCTGTTTCGATAAAACAAACTCACCTGTGCTGCTTAAGGGAAAAGCCAAACTGCGCAAATGCTTTTCTTGGACAAACTCACCGCGCACAACCTCAGCGGCAGCCAGCTGTTGAGCCAATTGCCCACTGTCAAAAGCCCATATACGCGAGCTCAATAACAGCAGACACAACAACCAAGGCAGCGTTCTCACTGAATGGCCTTGCGCACAGCGTCTTGAAAAATATCAGGGGTGACAAACTGCATCTCACGCTCAGCTATGGCTACCGCAACTTGTACTGATAAGCCGCGGGTTAAACGTTCACCAGTGGCAGTATCAAAAATCAGGTAATTGATTTTTAAGCGACTTTCCCATTCAACTAAATCTGCTTGCACAGTGATTTCTTGACCAAAGCGTGCGCCCTGCATATAGCGCACTTGAATGTCCACCACCGGCCAGGCATAACCAGAATCACGCATTTGCGTATAGTTATGGCCAATTTTATCCAGCAACGCACAACGCGCTACCTCAAAGTATTTGATGTAATGGCCATGCCAAACCACGTCCATCATATCCACATCAAAAAACGGCACGTCCATAGTGACCGTTTCTTGTATTACACCTTTTTTACGCATAAAGACTCCAATGCTGTGCCCGAATCCG
>JAAYTE010000063.1 GCA_012518175.1 Gammaproteobacteria bacterium
CATTGCGGATATCTTGCCTCTCAATGCTTTGCGCAATACCTTTTGCATCAGCTTTAGAATTGCCTCTGCCGCCAGCTGGCGAAGATGTAGTGGGTGCAGTGCAAGTGATTGAAGCCCGCTATGAAGACACCTTTGCTGATCTGGGCAAAACCCATGATCTAGGTTACTTGGAAATGGTCGCGGCCAATCCTGGCGTGGATGCCTGGTTGCCCGGTGCAGGTACTGAGATCATCTTGCCCACTCGCTATATCTTGCCGCCTGGCCCACGCGAGGGGGTGGTGATCAATTTGGCTGAGTATCGCTTGTATTACTACCCGAAAAATAAACCAGTGGTCTACACCTACCCTTTAGGTATTGGTCGTGAAGGTTGGGAATCGCCGATTAGCAATACGACCATTGCTGTGAAAACACCGAATCCTGGCTGGACGCCGCCGCAGTCTATATTGCGCGAGCATGCTGAGGCGGGCGATCCTTTGCCGGCCTATGTACCCCCAGGGCCAGACAACCCGCTCGGGCCTTATAAGCTGACTTTAGGGCTGCCGGGTTATTTAATTCATGGTTCAAATAAAAAGTTTGGTATTGGTATGCGCGTGAGCCATGGTTGTTTTCGTATGCTTAACCATAACGTCTTGGAGCTTGCCGACTTAGTGCCTGTGGGAACTAAAGTGCGCATTATTAATGAGCCGTATAAGTTTGGTATGTCTGAAGGCAAGCTGTACCTAGAGGCGCATGAAACGCTCAGTGATGATGGTGAAGTGTCCGTGGTAGATAAGCATGCAGCGGTGGTTAATGTGCTGCTCAAGCGTGAAGATATTCAAGATGCACACCGCTTAGACTGGGAGTTGGTGCGTGAGGTTGTGGCGGCGCAAGTGGGTATGCCAATACCTATCACTGAACCAATAAGTGTTGCGCAAGGCAATGAGGTGGTCAGTCAGTAAATTACAATCGGCTGCGCAAGTGCAAATGTATTTGACAAATATTTACATCTGTATAGAATACGCGGCCATTGCAGGCACATAGCTCAGTTGGTTAGAGCACCACCTTGACATGGTGGGGGTCGTTGGTTCGAATCCAATTGTGCCTACCAAATATTACAAAAGGTCGCCGAGTGCGGCCTTTTGTGTTTTTAATGCAAGCAAATGCATCTGCTTGCACTTCCCAGTGAATCCGGTTGATTTGAGACGGGGACAACCCTCTGCCACGGTACGGCAGGTAGGTTTCAAGTTAATCGCTCTTACTGGCTCATCCCACCCATGTGGCCTTTTGTAGGGGTCACCACTAGGCAGAGGAGGCGCCATGCCCGTAATTACTCTCCCTGACGGCAGTCAGCGTACATTTGAACATCCAGTCACTATTCTTGAAGTTGCCCAGTCGATCGGTGCAGGTCTGGCTAAGGCCACGGTTGCTGGCCGTGTCAATGGCCGCTTGCTGGATGCTACAGACTTAATTACTAGCGATGCTACGCTGTCAATTATTACCCCGAAGGACCCGGAAGGCGTTGAGATTATCCGCCACTCTTGTGCGCACCTGGTGGGGCATGCGGTTAAGCAGTTGTTTCCCGAAGCTAAAATGGTCATTGGCCCGGTCATTGACGATGGCTTTTATTATGACGTAGCCATTGAGCGTCCTTTTACTCCAGATGACATGCAGGCCATTGAAAAACGCATGACGGAGCTGATTAATCAAGATTACGATGTGATTAAAAAGCTCACGCCCCGCGCAGAAGTGATTGATATTTTTACCCAGCGTGGTGAAGACTATAAGCTGCGCTTGATTGAAGATATGCCCGAAGAAACAGAGATGGGCTTGTATTTTCACCAAGAGTACGTGGATATGTGCCGTGGCCCGCACGTGCCCAATACGCGCTTTTTGAAATCGTTTAAGCTGACCCGCTTCTCTGGCGCCTACTGGCGTGGCGACTCAAAAAATGAGCAGCTGCAGCGCATCTACGGCACCGCTTGGTCGGATAAGAAACAACTCAATGCTTATATGAAACGCATTGAGGAGGCAGAGAAACGTGATCACCGTAAGCTCGGTAAGCGTTTGGACCTGTTTCATATGCAAGAAGAAGCACCAGGCATGGTGTTCTGGCACCCCAATGGCTGGACTCTGTACCAAGTGCTTGAACAGTACATGCGTAAAGTACAGCGTGAGAATGGCTACTTGGAGATTAAAACTCCACAAGTGGTTGATCGTATCCTTTGGGAGAAATCAGGGCATTGGGCGAACTACGGGGAGAATATGTTTCTCACCGAGTCTGAGTCCCGTGATTATGCAATTAAGCCGATGAACTGCCCGTGTCACGTCCAGGTCTATAATCAAGGCTTAAAAAGCTACCGTGAACTGCCGTTGCGTTTGGCTGAGTTTGGAGCCTGTCACCGCAATGAGCCTTCAGGCGCGCTTCATGGTATAATGCGTGTGCGCGGTTTCACTCAAGATGATGCGCACATTTTCTGCACTGAAGAGCAGATGCAAGATGAATCCGCAGACTTTATTCGCTTAACGCAAAAAGTGTATGAGGATTTTGGCTTCACTGATATCGAGTTAAAATTGTCCACGCGCCCTGAACAGCGTGTCGGTACCGATGATCAGTGGGATCGTGCTGAGAAAGCGCTTGCACAAGCACTGGATTCTGCTGGCTTAGAATATGAGCTGCAAGAAGGTGAGGGCGCATTCTACGGACCGAAAATTGAATTTTCCTTACGCGATTGCTTAGGTCGTGTTTGGCAGTGCGGTACTTTGCAGTTAGATTTTAACTTGCCAGTA
Source organism: Gammaproteobacteria bacterium (assembly GCA_012518175.1). Classification (GTDB taxonomy): domain Bacteria; phylum Pseudomonadota; class Gammaproteobacteria; order Pseudomonadales; family Pseudomonadaceae; genus Denitrificimonas. The sequence continues at coordinate 2,767 of JAAYTE010000063.1, forward strand.
CGTTTAG
>JAAYTE010000332.1 GCA_012518175.1 Gammaproteobacteria bacterium
AAGTTGTTGGCGTTGTATGAGCAGGGCGGGCCACAGTTAGCAGCCAATGCTGCAGAAGCGCAGCGCATTCAAGAAAAATTGGCGCTCTTAGAGGGTTTGGCTTGAAGCGGTGAGTGCAGTACTGGGCTAGGGTTATTACCCTGATAAAAATATCCCGCCAAAGCGGCGGGATAAAGTGTTAGTTCGTATTCGCCAATGGCTTTAGTCGTTCTTGGCCATTGGCGATAAGCTCAACCAGTCGAGGAGAATGCGGCCTGTTTCTGACAGGTATGCATCATCTTCAGGCTTGAGCTTGCTCTCTTCTTCAAGAGCGGCGATATGATCTTCATCCTCGTCTTTAAGCATGGTTTTTAATTGCTCTTCGCCTTTGCTGGCGCGGCGGGCATTTTCAATTGCCAGTTGCTTTTGCTCAATTTTTGCATACTGAGCGCGGCGCTCAACTTCATTGAGGCTCACTTCAGTTTGCTGCATTAAGCGCTGGTTTAAGGCCAAGCGTTCGCGGCTGAAGACAAAGTCAGGGTTATCGTCAGTGCGCGCATCATGACGGGCTTTTAGCTCAGCAATAAAGGGTTTGAAAGGGTCATGGCTAGGCTTGTGTGCCGGTTTGATACTGTCCCAAGGCATAGCCTCAGGCAGGGCGCTTTCACCAATCTCATTAATGTCCATATCTGCCGGATAGCTGATGTCAGGAATAACCCCTTGGTGCTGGGTGCTTTGTCCAGAAACGCGGTAGAACTTTGCTAAAGTCAGTTTTAGCTCGCCATGGTTGAGCGGCTGAATGGTTTGCACTGTGCCTTTACCAAAAGTTTGGCCGCCAATGATGAGTGCGCGGTGGTAGTCCTGCATAGCGCCAGCAAAAATTTCTGAGGCGGAAGCTGATAAACGGTTTACCAGAACAGTCAAAGGGCCGTCGTAAAAGACACCTTGGTGCTCATCGGTCAGCACATCAATGCGTCCGTCACTGTTGCGCACCAAGACTGTTGGTCCTTGCTCAATAAATAAACCGGTCAGCTCAGTGGCTTCTTGCAAAGAACCGCCGCCATTATTGCGTAGGTCAATGACAATGCCTTCGACGCCTTCTTCCTGCAATTCAGTAATAAGGCGCTTGACATCGCGGGTGGTACTTTTGTAATCCGGATCACCAGAGCGGTAGGCTTTAAAGTCTAAATAGAAAGCAGGGATTTCAATGACGCCCAGTTTCACTTCGCGGCCGTCTTGATCGAGGTTGAGTATCGATTTTTTTGCCGCTTGCTCTTCGAGTTTTACCGCTTCACGGGTAAGAGTGACGACTTTACTGGTTGGATCATTGGGTGCATTGCTGGCTGGAATGATTTCTAAGCGTACTTGCGAACCTTTCGGGCCACGAATCAGCTTAACCACTTCATCTAAACGCCAGCCGATAACATCCACCAGCTCTTTATCGGCTTGACCTACGGCAATGATTTTATCTGCGGGAGCAACCAGCTTGCTTTTTTCAGCGGGGCCGGCAGGAATTAAACGAACAATTTTCACATGCTCATTATCACCTTGCAGCATGGCACCGATACCTTCGAGCGATAAACTCATATTGATATCGAAGTTCTCGGCGTTATCCGGCGATAAATAGGTGGTGTGTGGATCATAGGTTTGTGCAAAAGCATTGATATAGGCTTGAAAAACATCCTCGCTGCGGGTTTGCAGCAAACGTTTCTGTTGGTTTTTGTAGCGTTTGATGAGTAACTCTTCAATTGCCTTGGGTTCTTTATTGGCAATTTTCAAACGCAATACTTCGTCTTTTAAACGCTTGCGCCATAAGTCTTGCAGTGCTGCTTCATCGCTGGCCCAAGGCGCTTTTTCACGATCGGTTTCAAACGTTTCTGCAACCGTGAAGTCAATGGCATCAACACCTTTGCTGAGCTGATTGAGCGCATAATCTAGATATTGATCTTGACGGGTCAGATGCCGATTGTACATGGCGTAACCGGGCTCTAGATTGCCGCTTTTGAGGAAATCATCGAATTGCGTAGCCCACTGGTCAAACTGCTGTACATCGTTGGCAGTAAAGTAGATGCGCATGGGGTCAAGCATCTTTAGGTAGCCTGCATACATCTTGCGCGAACGGGCATCATCTAAGGGTGGTTTGCTGTAATGGTGGCGTTTCAGCAACTCAACAACGTTAAGGCTGGCGATCATTTGGTCGCGGTCGGGTTGTAAGTAGTCCCATTGTTGTGCTTTGCTCACTGCATACGTGGCAGGTACAGCAGCGAGGCCCACAACTAAAGCAAGGGCTGAGCGAGTTATAATATGCTTCATGCTGGTTCTTCGTTTCAGTGAGTAATGACGCATTATAGGCCACCTAAAGTGATTACAGTTCCATTGTAGGCTGTATTCAGTAATAAAAAGATTACAGTTAATCGTATGACTAACAATATGGAGGCACAATGAAAGCATTGCAAGGCAGAGAAGGCCGTCCAACCATAATTGAGTGCGAAACCCCAGTTTGCGCTGAAGGGCAGGTACGCATCCGCGTGATTGCTGCGGGACTCAACCGTGCTGACCTATTGCAGGTTGCTGGGCTTTACCCACCGCCACCGGGTGTGAGTGATATCTTGGGCTTGGAGTGCGCAGGGATTATCACTGAAGTGGGCGCTGGCAGCTCGTGGCAAGTTGGTGATCGCGTCTGCGCCTTACTGGCTGGCGGCGGTATGGCTGAGGAAGTTTGTGTCGATGCCCGCCATGTATTGCCGGTACCTGAGGGTTTGAGTTTATTAGAAGCTGCCGCAGTCCCAGAGGTTTATGTGACAGCGTGGTTGAATGTGTTTCAGCTGGCTAAACTGCAGCCGGGCGAGAAAGTGTTATTGCATGCTGGCGCCAGTGGTGTTGGTTCCGCAGCGATCCAGTTGTGTAAAGCGTTTAACAGCCCGTGCTGGGTCAGTGTCGGTTCGGCTGAGCGTTTAGCCTACTGCCAAGAACTGGGCGCAGAGGGCGGTGTACTACGCGAGCAGGGCATTGAGGGTTTGCAGGATTTTGCGCCTTTTGATGTGATTTTAGATCCGGTGGGTGCCAGTTACGCTGCACAGAACCTGAAAATGCTGGCCGTGGATGGCCGTTGGGTGAATATCGGTTTAATGGGTGGGCGCCGGGCAGAACTGGATTTGGCACAGCTCCTGGGTAAGCGTGTTCAATTAATAGGTTCAACTTTACGCAGCCGTGATGACGCTTTTAAAGGCGAACTGATGGCGCAGCTGGCAGACAAGGTTTGGCCGTTATTTGCCAGCGGTGCGCTGCAAGCACAAGCTGAGGAAGTGTTTGCTTGGCAAGATGCTGAGGCGGCATTTGCGCGCCTCGCGAGCAATCAGGTAAACGGCAAGGTGGTATTGCAGATCGCAGCAGAGTAAAGGGCCAAGTTGCCCTGCAGAAGTCTGTGGAAGCAGTCTTCGCAGGGCGCTGGTTTTACCCCATTAATTCGATTGCTTGCCAAGCGCAATACAGAGCAAAGATCAAGAAGCCTGCTGCGGCAAGCGAGCGAATGAGTTTTAACGGCAAACGTTCGGCAGCAAAGTTACCCACTAATACCACAGGCACATTGGCTATCAACATGCCCAGCGTGGTACCCGCGACAACCAGCCAGAAATACTCAAACTGTGCAGCCAGCATCACTGTGGCCACTTGCGTTTTATCCCCCATTTCAGCAATAAAGAAAGCAATTAAGGTCGCCAGAAATGGACCGTACTTAGTGGCTATCTGCCCTTCATCATCTAAGCTGTCGGGGACTAAGGTCCAAGCCGCTACGGCAAGAAAACACAGGGTTAAAATCCACATTAGAGTTGCTGCAGAAAACAGCTGTGCCACTTGATGGCCAACTGCAGCGGCCAAAAAGTGATTGGCCAAGGTTGCAACTAGGATGCCGAGAATAATGGGGATGGGTTTGCGGTAGCGGGCAGCGAGGAGTAACGCAAG
>JAAYTE010000064.1 GCA_012518175.1 Gammaproteobacteria bacterium
GTAATTCAAGCTGCTTAGATGCCTGTTTCTGCTGTTGTTGCTGAGCGCGCAATGCGGTCATGCTCTGCCCACTGACTCGCCATACCTCTAAAGCTCGCATCACTCGCTGCGGATCATTGCGATGAATTCGCTCTGCAGAGATTGGATCAACCCGTTGCAACTCAGCATACAGCGCATCCCAACCTTGCTCTGCAGCTTCGCGCTCTAAAGCCGCGCGCACTTGCGGATCCGCTGCCGGCATCGGCGCCAACCCTTCTAGCAAAGCTTTGTAGTACAGCATAGTGCCGCCCACCAACAGCGGGATACGGCCTCGCGCGCTGATGTCCGCCATGAGCGCCAAAGCATCCGCACGAAACTGCGCCGCCGAGTAACTTTGCGTGGGATCGAGAATATCCACCAAGTGATGTGGATAGGCTTGCAAAATATCCTGACTGGGCTTGGCGCTGCCGATATCCATCCCGCGATAAATCAAGGCCGAGTCAACACTGATAATTTCACAGGGCAATTCTTCAGCCAGCTGCAGTGCTAAAGCAGTTTTTCCAGACGCCGTCGGACCCATTAAAAAAATAGCGGGCGGCAACTTTTTGATCAAAGCATTCCCCTTGTTAATTCAACGCAGGCGGCCATCCAAAACCACTGTATGGATTGCCGCCTGACCAAGCTTATCGCTCTTATTGCGCCAGTAACTGGCCAATGGCTGGATCTTTAAAGACCCGCTGTAAAGCCTCACTCAAGACCAAACTGACCCACTCTGTATTGGTTTGCTCGTTCGGCGCTTTCACATAACCTTGTGTCAGTGTCGCCGCATAACGACCATTGTAGCTGCGCGAGCCATTCTTCACCGCCAGAGTAAATACCGCTTGCAGCTTGGCTTCTTTAGACAATGGGTTATTCTCTACAGCTTTATAACTCAACTCAGTCAAGGTTAAATCGAGCTGAGCATTGTCACTGCCTTTAGCCATGGGGGTAAAACCAAGCATGCGTACTGCTGCGTCAGTCTCGGCCTGCAAGCGTGGTAAGAAGCTTGCTCCCTGTACACTAATTGCACTGGTATTGGCGTATAAACCACCACGGGTACCTATTACAGCAGATGCTCGGCCATCACTGACCCGCACAGTCACCGGCTGCCCCTGTCCCACTGCGCTCACTTGCCCAGAAAAACGCGGCTCTGGCTTTAAATACTGCGGGCTTAAACCGCAACCACTTAAAACACCGGTCAGTACAACTGCGGCACCCAATACTATGTAACGCAACATAATTTTATTTCCTTTAAAAGCCCATCTGAACAAACAACGTCTGACTGCGCCCAGTATACTTGCACAACGCAAGGCGCTGCGGACAAATTCCGCATTTTCAACGATGAAATTATACTGCAAGCCGTCTTCTTTACTGTTTTCTACGACCTTTCGACTAAAGATTTTTAGCACGGAAGATCGTTTTTTATATTTTCATCGTTATAATTACCAACCAACTATAAATGGCATCCCCCTCATTTACGCTTTCACCCTGTTTTTTACTGCGCAAAGCTTTAAAACAGAAGGATTGCCAAGTGCCTATTTATCGGCGCACAGGCCTAGGCTGAATGAAAACCTGTACAATTAAGCCTTCACCTGCGGCCTGTTCCAGTGCCTATAGTAAAAGTTTTTTAAAGATCCGCTACTCCAAAAGATGGCGGGAAACGGTTTCACAACTTCACAAGAGTGTGGCAAGCAATGAATAGTTTGGCGTTTACAGTTCCGTGCACCAACAGCCCTCCACCTTGCAACGGTTACAGCATTTGCAATTGCGCAATATTCTAACCCCTACTTTGGTGAGCTACAGTTGCTCTGTAGCGCCCAAAAGATGCTTTTTGGAGACGTACTGATGGCACAAGATAATCAAGCAAACTTGGATATATTGCTGGTAGGAGCCGGCATTATGAGCTCAACTTTAGCAACTCTGCTGAAAGAGCTAGACCCAAGCCTGCGCTTAGAAATTGTTGAGCAGATGGAAGATGGAGCCATGGAGAGCTCCAACCCATGGAATAACGCTGGTACCGGCCACGCTGGGCTTTGCGAGCTCAACTACACCCCGCAAGCAGAAGATGGCTCTATTGATATTTCCAAGGCAATTAATATCAATGCCATGTTTGAAGAGTCCAAGCAGTTTTGGGCGCACTTAGTGGAAACTGGCACTTTTGGTGACCCAGATACGTTCATTCACCCAGTGCCCCATATGAGTTTTGTGCAAGGCAAAGACAATATTGCTTTCCTACAAAAACGCGCTGAGCTGCTAAAAGCTCACCATGCTTTTGAAAAAATCGAATTCACCACTGATAAAGCGCTAATGGCGCAATGGCTGCCATTAATGATGGCTGCGCGCAGTGAAGATGAAGAAATCGCTGCAACCCATATCAGTAACGGCACTGACGTTAACTTTGGCGCTTTAACTAAGCAGTTACTGAGCTATTTAGACCAGCAGGACAGCAGCACCCTGACCTACAAGAGCAAAGTAGTGGGCCTTGAGCGTTGCGCGCAGGGTTGGCAAGTTAACATTAAAAACCTTGTCACCGGCCAACAGCGCACCATCACTTCACGTTTTGTCTTCCTCGGTGCCGGCGGTGCCGCATTACCACTGTTGCAAAAGTCTGGTATTCCTGAAAGCAAAGGCTACGGCGGCTTCCCAGTCAGCGGGCAATGGTTACGCTGTGACAATCCCGCAGTGGTTGAGCAGCACCAAGCTAAGGTGTATAGCCTTGCCGCAGTGGGCTCACCACCGATGTCTGTGCCGCACCTAGACACCCGAGTAATTGATGGCAAAAAATCATTACTGTTTGGCCCTTATGCGGGATTCACGACGAAGTTCTTAAAACACGGTTCTTTCTTAGACCTACCCATGTCCGTACGCCTGAGCAATATCTGGCCGATGCTGGCAGTGGGCCGCGACAACATGGATCTGACCCGTTACTTAATCAGTGAAGTGCGCCAATCAATGGAACAGCGCTTAGACTCCTTACGCCGTTTCTATCCACAGCTTGACCCAGCTGACTGGAAATTAGAAATCGCTGGCCAGCGTGTACAAATCATCAAAAAAGATGCGAAGAAAGGCGGTAAATTGCAGTTTGGTACTGAACTCGTAACCTCTGCTGATGGTTCTCTAGCGGCGCTACTGGGTGCCTCACCGGGCGCATCAGTAACTGTATCCATCATGCTGGACTTAATTAAGCGCTGCTTCCCTGAGCAGCATAAGTCTGCCGCGTGGACAGAAAAGCTAGCAGCAATTTTCCCAGCCCCTTTAAAAGAGCTGGAAACCAACGCTGAACTGTACCGCAGCACGCAAGAACGCTCTGACGCGCTATTAAAATTGCGTTAAGCCACTAAAAAGCCCGCGCTATCAAGGACAACCACAATGGTTTTGCTTGATAGCGCGGGCTTTATATTACCAGTCAGATAGCCCTCTGAGCTTAAGCACTGCAATGGCGGCTAACAGATCAGTCTCTAAAGTTATCAAACTGCAAAGGCATACCCAATTCTTTGCTGCGCAGCAGCGCTATGGCCTCTTGCAAATCATCACGTTTCTTACCGGTAATGCGCACTTGTTCGCCTTGAATCGAGGCCTGCACTTTCAGCTTAGCCTCTTTCACAGTCGCTACAATTTTCTTTGCCAGCTCCTTATCAATACCTTCGCGCATGATAATTTCTTGCTTAACGACCTTACCTGAGCCATACGACTCCTTGTATTCTAAGCACTGAATATCAACTTTGCGCTTCACCAGCGCCAACTTAATAATTTCAATCAACTGCTCAAGCATAAAGTCTGCATCTGCAGTCAAGGTGATGGTTTTATCTTTAAATTCAATGCTGGCTTTACCACGTAAGTCATAACGACGCTCAAGCTCTTTTGCGGCATTATCCATAGCATTGGTAACTTCATGTGTATTGAGCTCTGAAACAACATCAAACGAGGGCATTACTTCCTCCAAATCTATCTATATTGCATCTAAAAAAAGTACTTCTTCACAAGTACAAGCAAGAACACTTGCAATCGCATTGTGCCACTAGGTATAAGTACTGCCTATTATTGCTTATTTCCATGTTTTATCCACCAGCGGTCCAACCATGCCCAATCCCCTTTTAAGCATCCTTGTTGTGGATGATGCCAAGTTTTCCAGCCTCATGATAGGCCGCGCATTAAACCAAGCAGGCTATACAGATGTGCGTTTTGCTAGCAGCGCCACAGAAGCCATTCAGCAACTGGAAGAGCGCCCAGCAGGTATTTTACTCGCCGACTGGCTGATGCCTGAAACAGACGGTTTGGAACTCACCGCACAAGTGCGTCAGCATGACGAGCTGCACGATCATTACACCTATGTCATTTTACTGACCGGCAAAGAGGGCGATAACGCTCTAGCCCATGCTTTTGACCATGGCGTTGATGATTTTATCAGTAAAGCGGCGATGAATGAGCAGTTGGTACCACGGGTGCTGGCTGCAGACCGCCTCTACAACACCCTGACCCGCCTAACTAGAGACAAACAGCTGCTCATGCGCAATATAGCTGCTCTGGAGTCACGCAACCAAGTTGACCCACTCACGGGCCTAGGCAATGCACGCCTCCTCAAGCAAATGCTGACTAAAAACTTGCAGCAAGTTGAATCCCGCGGCGGCAGCCTGTGCTATTTACTGATTGGGGTAGAAAACCTCGCCAGCTTAGCGCAGCAATATGGTCGTACCATCCACAAAGAGCTACTGCGTTCGATCGCACAACGGTTACAACAGTTGGTGCGACCTCTGGATGTTTTAGTGCGTCTTGATGGTAACCATTTTGCTTTACTGACCCACTTGGGTGACTCTCAAGAGTATTCACCCGCCAGCTTTAAGCGCATCCACGATGGTTTAAATATCAAATCGTTTAAAACCAGCGCAGGTTTTATCAACCTAAAAACCGGCATTTGTTTAGTAACGCTAAGCAATAAAGCATTGCCTATGCAACCCGAGCAAGTCACCGAACTGGCTGAAAAAAACCTGCCCAACTCCTATGATAGTGGGCGCATTAATGCACTGCACTTAAACGCCCCGCTGCCCGTGTAATCCAGTGACTTGGCATATTTTAGGCGCTGGCAGCCTGGGTTGCTTGTGGGCCGCACGACTCGCAGCGCAGCAGCAATCCGTGCATTTAGTGCTACGCAATCCAGACTCAATAGCAAGCTATCAACAAACACCTGGCGTTGCCCTCAGCGATGCCTCGCGCCAGCACAGCCATCACTACCCGGTCAGTGCGCAACTCGCTGATCACCCACAGCCCATTCATAAACTGCTGCTGGCCTGCAAAGCCTATGATGCTGAAGCGGCCATTGCCCAAGTCGCCCACCGCCTTGGGCAACACAGTTTGGTTATTCTTTTGCAAAATGGTTTAGGCAGTCAGCAAGCCATTCAAGCGCAGCTGCCAACTGTGCGCTGCATTGCCGCCTCCACTACTGAAGGCGCCTACTTGGCTGAGCCTTTCCACTCAGTGTTTGCTGGTGCAGGCCATACGTGGCTAGGTGATCTCCGTCCCGACAAGCAAGACGCGCCACAAGAGTTACTGGCCAATTGCCAAGCTGCGGGTATCCACTGCAGCTGGACGCCGCATATCGCTGAACACTTATGGCGCAAGTTAGCCATTAATTGTGCCATCAACCCCCTGACGGTACTGCACAATTGCCGCAACGGCGAGCTGCTAACCCACGCGCCACAGATCAATACCCTGTGCGCCGAACTGCAACAACTGTTAACTGCTGCCGGGCAAGCTGCGGCCAGCGTTGATTTGCTCCAACAGGTGTGGACTGTGATTGACAAAACCGCCGCCAATTCATCCTCCATGCGCCAAGATGTAGCGCACCAACGCCGTACCGAGATCAGCTACATTACTGGCTTTGCTTGCGCCCAGAGCAAGGCTCTTGGGTGTTACACTCCCACCTTAAACACCTTGCACGCCAAGCTCAAAGCAACTTTAGCAGCGCGCGGCTTAGCAAGTACTTAATGCATTGAAACAGGACATTGATCAGCATGGGTTACCGACTGAGTAAGATTTATACACGTACTGGCGATGATGGACAAACAGGCCTCGCCGACGGCCGCCGGGTCAACAAAAGCCATCCGCGCATCGAAGCCATTGGCGCGCTAGATGAATTCAACAGCCAACTGGGCTTACTCCTAGCTGAGCTGGAAGAACAGCAAAGTCAGGCGCCAAAGCTTGAAGAAATTATTACCGTACTGGCGCCCTGCCAACACCGACTGTTTGATCTAGGCGGTGAGTTGGCCATGCCTGAGTACCAAGCGCTGCAAGCTGATGAGATCACCCGTATCGAGCAAGCTATTGATGCTTGGAATGTGCAAGTGGGCCCACTGAAAGAGTTTATTCTGCCCGGTGGCTCGCGCTTAATCGCCCAAGCTCACGTATGCCGCAGTAGTGCTCGCTTGGCCGAGCGCCGCTGCCAAGCCTTGCACAGCAGCGAAGCTTTACGCCCGGAAGTACTGGGTTATATCAATCGTATTTCCGATCTATTGTTTGTTGCCGCCCGCCTGATCGCCCAGTACCAAGAGCGCTCTGAAATTCACTGGCAAGCAGCAGAAAAACCGCTATAAGCGCTGCGGCCAAAACCCTCGAATGGCGGCCACCCCTTGGCCACCCACCGCACGTGCCTGCGCCAGCTCCTGCTCAGTCAAGCCTCCGAGCAGGAAAGCTGGGGCATTAAACTGTCGCAATAACGCTTGCGCCATATCCCACCCTAAAGGCTCGGCATGAGGATGCGTTTGTGTTGGTAAAACCGGTGACAAAGTCACAAAATCCACCTCAAGAGCTGCGGCTAAAGCCAACTCCTGCGCATCATGGCACGACGCAGCCAGCCAACGCCCTGACGCTATAGGTCGCTGCTGTCCTGAGAACTCATGCAATTGCTGCGCAGTTAGATGCCAGCCAGCCTCAGGCAATTCGGCCAGCCACGCCAGCTCACCTTTCAACATCAAGTGCGCGCGCCCAGCACACAGCGCCTGCAGCCGTCGCGCTAGCGCCTGATACTCTAAC
>JAAYTE010000333.1 GCA_012518175.1 Gammaproteobacteria bacterium
CGCCAAACTTCTCTTCAATATTGCGCATCCAAGCAATGTGCGAGTGGGTGCTATCGATAGACAAACCTAATAGCTCACAGTTACGCTTGGTGAATTCTGGCTCTGCTTTAGCAAAAGCAACAAATTCAGTGGTGCACACTGGGGTAAAGTCAGCTGGGTGTGAAAACAACACCAACCATTTACCTTTATAATCATCTAAGCACTTGTCACCGTCGGTAGTTGGCGCATTGAACTCTGGTGCGCGCTCGTTTAGACGTGGTAAACCATATACAGCAGTATCAGTCGGTTGCATGGTGTCTCTCCTGGGTTGTTTGTTTAACTTGTGACTAATATAGCATGTGAGAATATATAATAAATTATTATATATTAATTGCCTTGATGGATTTTGCTATCAGGCAGGGGCTGTGCCAGAAGGCGATAGAGCGGGGGGAGGGGTGGTGCTGCACCGGTTTAACAAATACCGAGCAGAATTCCCCCACCTCTTAGGTGGTGGGATGAATGCGCTCTTGCTCTTGATGCGGGTAGTTCATATGGCGACAGGTGCAGCAGGATTATGACTGTTTGGCTATCTAGGGGCTGTTATTTAACAACTAAGACCGGCAGATTGCTGTTTTCCAACATTTTTAAAGTGTTACTGCCAACAAAGAACTGGCGTAAGCGTGTTCCAGCGAATGCGCCCATTACCGACATACCGATGGCATGCGTCTGCTGGTAATTTAACAACTGTTTGAAAATATCGCCTTCGAGGAAGGTTGCGGTAACCGAGAAGCCCTTGCTGCTTAAGCGTTGTTCGGCGTCGGCCAGTTTTTCTTGCAGATCGTCCTGTTTGTTTTTTATCGCCACCAAGTGGCAATCTAAGCCTTGCAGTAAAGTGCTGTCTAAGATGAGTTGCAGAGCGCGCTCACTGGTGGCGCGTCCATCGTAAGCCAGCATAAAGCTGCTGGGTGTAACAAAATCATGCGGGGTAATCAGCACTGAGGTGTTGATACGACGTAATAGGTTTTCCACATGAGTGCCTAATACGTTGGCTTTCTTCCCTGTGCTACTGCCCGAGTGGCCGATAATGACTAAGCGTGCATCGTTTTCGAGTGCCAGTAAAGTATCCACAAACTCACCATGGCGCTGCATGGTTTCTATGTGCTCACAGCCGGACTCTTGTGCTTTTTGTTCGGCGCTAGCGAGCAGCTCTTTGCCCAGCTGTAAGGCAACTTTGGCGCGAAGCTGATCCAGAGTGGCTATTTCTGTGAGTAATTTGCTGCGTGAGCCCAAACCAATGGCACCAGAAAAATCACGACTGTCGGGGATCGCAACTTGCTTTTCAATGCTGTGCAAAAACAGCAGCGGACTCTTCAGCTGTTTAGCTGCCCAAATAGCGGCGTCTTCAACGCTGGTTGACCAGGTTGACTCATCAATACAGGCTAAAATCTTTTGCATGGTGCCATCCTCAATTGTCGCTCAGTAATTTTTCTAAAGCTTTAGGGTCATTATGCACAGCATATTTATCAATCACAGTTTTGCTGGCGTCATTCATCCCAATTACTTCTACTTCAGCACCTTGGCGCTGGTATTTAATCACCACGCTATCGAGCGCCGACACCGCAGTAATATCCCAGAAGTGGGCGCGGGTTAGGTCGATAACGACTTTTTCTGCAGCAATGGTGAAATCAAACGACTCCAGAAACTTCTCTGCTGAAGTAAAGAATACTTGACCGATAACTTGGTATTGCAGAGGTGCGTTAGCATTTTCCTGCGCTTGTTTAATCACCATCAGACGCGCCACTTTATTGGCAAAGAAGAGGGTGGCTAGCAACACGCCAGCCAATACGCCCAACGCCAGATTATGGGTCGCCAAGACCACGGCAACAGTAGTAATCATGACAATGTTGGTGGAGAGCGGGTGTTTTTTCAGATCCCTGACTGAACTCCAAGAGAAGGTGCCGATGGAGACCATCACCATCACTGCAACCAGCGCGGCCATGGGGATTTGTTTAATCCAATCGCTTAAAAAGACCACCATAATCAGTAAGAAGAAACCGGCACAGAAGGTCGATAAACGCCCGCGGCCACCGGATTTAATGTTGATCACTGATTGACCAATCATCGCGCAACCGGCCATACCACCGAGTAAGCCTGCACCAATATTAGCAATGCCTTGGCCCTTACACTCGCGGTCACGATCGCTTTTGGTGTCGGTTAACTCATCAATAATAGTGGCCGTCATTAATGACTCCAGCAGGCCAACAATAGCCAGCGCTACCGAGTAGGGCAGGATGATTTTTAAGGTTTCTAAGTTGAGCGGCACTTCGGGCCATAAGAAAATCGGCAGGGTATCTGGCAGGTCACCCATGTCGCCAACGGTACGAATATCCAAGCCTAAGTACATGGCAACAGCGGTCAAGACCACAATACAGACCAGCGGCGAGGGCAGGCTTTTACCTATTTTAGGCAGTAAGGGAAACAGGTAAATAATACCCAGACCAGCGGCGGTCATTGCATACACATGCCAAGTGACATTGGTCAGCTCAGGCAGTTGTGCCATAAAAATTAGAATGGCTAAAGCGTTGACAAAACCGGTGACCACCGACTTGGAAACAAAGCGCATCAGCGCGCCGAGTTTTAAATAACCAGCGGCAATTTGCAGTACGCCAGTTAATAAGGTCGCAGCCAGTAAGTACTCTAAGCCGTGCTGTTTCACTAGGGTGATCATTAACAGTGCCATGGCACCGGTGGCTGCAGAAATCATGCCTGGGCGGCCACCGACAAAGGCAATAATCACCGCAATACAGAAAGATGCATACAAGCCCACTTTGGGGTCGACGCCAGCAATAATCGAGAAAGCAATGGCTTCAGGAATGAGGGCAAGAGCGACCACCAGTCCCGAGAGCAGGTCACCACGTATATTGAAAAACCATTCGTTTTGCATATTTTTAAACATAAATTATCCATGCCGCTGATTGCAGATTGCCGTCAGGCTGAAGTAGCGCTGCAGCGAATCAGTCGAGAAATCAGTGTAGTTAAGTGGCTAAAGCTTAGCGTGGGCAAATACCTGCAGCTAAACCGGCGTTACGCGCGCACTTAATAAGGCCTAGTGTAAAAAACAGGCCTGATGTGTTTTGTCGCTGCTGTATAAAAGCAGGCGTAAGTCTATCAGCTTAAAGGCTGGATTCAATTTTTGTTGGGTGGCGGCGGGGCTGCTGTACGGAGACTTGCTGTCGTTTCTCTGCGCTCAGTAAAAGCATCAATTGCCACTGCTTAGTAACGAAAATATCAGCTTAGAAAACTGCTCGGCCTTTCTCGGGTCACTCAGCAACTGCATCATTTGATTCTGATGGGCATCGCTGCTGCCCAAAATCGCATCGTCCACCGCTTTGGGGAAGTCGCCGAGCATGGCTTGCTCTGGGGTGTTATTCGCCAGCTGGTGCATGACTAGGGTGTTTTCACGCACCTTATCGCGCACGGTGTAGGCGTAGTTCACCATATCTGCCTCGGTCAGCTCATCAGTGATAAACAGCTCGTTGAGCTTGGCGACGATTTCCGATAATAGCTCTTCTTTTTTATCTTTGGCTTTGGCCGTGCCCAGCGCATCGCCGGGTTCTAAGTCATAGCCTTCGGCGTCTTCTTTAAGCTTAATATCCTGCTGGCGGATTTTAGAGAGGCGATAATGAC
>JAAYTE010000065.1 GCA_012518175.1 Gammaproteobacteria bacterium
CTCAGCACTGTACTCACCGTAAGCGTCTTGCGGCTCGATACTGACTTCCAGCTCATCGCCGACAGCTTTGCCGGTCAATGCGTTTTCTAAACCAGCAATAATATTGCCTGCGCCATGCAAATAAACCAACGGCTCTGCACCTGCAGAACTGTCAATCACTTCGCCAGCTTCGTTTGTAAGCGTATAGTCAATGGCGACAACGTGTTGGTCGGCGATCAGCATAAAATAAAAACCTTTATCAGAATGAATGTAAGCGAAAGTTTACCTACTCATGCGACGTAATGCGACTTTAGAATAAATAGACCAATGCAGACTTGACCTAACCTTATGCCGCCATGAAGATTGGGAAACCTTATAAATGATCCGGCCTTTATAAATATCAGTATTCGGTCGCATCCAACTCTTACTTCTGTATCACAAGGATTATCAATGTCGTCTCGAAATGTACTGGTTATTAATAGCGGCAGCTCGTCGATTAAATTTGCTTTAGTCAATGAAGACAGCGAGCAATTTCCAATCCAAGGCTTAGCCGAGCGCTTAGGCAGCAGCGATGCTGTATTGAACTGGCAGTTAGGTGATGAAAAACATATTGCACAGCTGCATGGCGCAGACCATAAAGAAGCCTTCGAGCGCTTATTACCTTTAGTACAAAAAGCCAGCCAAGGAAAGCTGACTGGCATTGGTCACCGTGTGGTGCATGGCGGTGCGCACTTTACTGAAGCCTCAGCATTAAACCGCGAAGTTATTGATGTGATTCGCCGCGCTGCGGTACTGGCACCCTTGCACAACCCAGCTGGCTTAATTGGTATTGAAGCGGCTATGGCGCTGTATCCAGAGCTCACCCAGGTGGCTGTGTTTGATACCGCATTCCACCAAACCATGCCTGCCCATGCTTACCGCTATGCGGTACCAGAGCATTTATACACTGACCACAACGTGCGCCGTTATGGTTTCCACGGCACCAGTCATATGTATGTCAGCCGTAAAGCTGCCGTCATGACGGGCTTGCCTGTAGAAGATAGCTGCTGGCTCACCGCCCACTTAGGCAACGGCTGCTCCACTGCTGCAGTAGTCAACGGTGAAAGTTTAGACACCAGTATGGGCTTAACACCACTGGAAGGCTTAGTGATGGGCACCCGCAGTGGCGATGTTGACCCAAGCCTGCACAACCACCTCGCCCGCACTTTAGGTTGGGACACCCAGCGCATTGAAACCGTATTAACCAAAGAAAGTGGCCTATTGGGTCTGTCGGGCTTATCCAACGATATGCGCACCTTAATCGAAGCGCGAGAAAAAGGTGATGAGCGCGCCACTCTGGCTATTGAAGTTTTCTGCTACCGCTTAGCGAAGTCTTTAGCCGGTATGGCCTGCGCTTTACCACGGCTTGACGGCCTTATTTTCACTGGCGGCATTGGTGAAAATGCCAGCTTAGTGCGCAGCAAAACCCTCGACTACATGCGCCTATTCAACTTTAAGCTGGACGAAGCAGCCAACCAGAAGTGTGTACGCGGTGAAGGCGGTATCATCAGTGCCGAAAACCACCCGCGCGTATTGGTCATCCCAACCAACGAAGAACGCCAGATTGCTATTGAAACTCTGGCTTTAATCGACGCTCACGCTTAATACAGGACGTTTGATTCATGCATACATTTTTACTTGCGCCAACTGGGTTTGGCGTTGGCTTATCCTCGATTAGCCTCGGTGTTGTTCAAAGTCTTTTACGCTCTGGCTTAAAAGTTGGTTTCTTTAAACCCATCGCTCAGCCGCATTCCGGTGACACCGGCCCTGAACGTTCCAGCGCATTAATGGAAGCAGCGCACGGCATTCGCCAGCCCAAAGCCTTGTCTTTAGCTTATGTTGAACGCTTGATCGGTAATGGCCAGCTCGATGAGCTGATGGAAGAAATTGTCAGCATGCATCAGCAAATTCAAGCTGAGTACGACATTATTATTGTTGAGGGCATGACCCCCTCACGCCAAGCCAACTACGCTGAGCGGATCAACGCCTATTTAGCTAAAACCCTTGATGCTGAAGTGATTTTAGTCAGTGCCCCCACCAGCGATGACCTTAACGAGCTGTCCGACCGCATTGAAATGCAAGCACAGCTGTTTGGTGGCACCAAGGATCCAAAAGTACTTGGCGTTATTATTAACAAAGTAAATGACGCGCCAATTGCCGGCTTTATTGAGCGTTTAAAAAGCCACCTACCGGCACTGCGCAAAGGCGACCTGCACCTCATTGGCTGTATTGCAGCCAAAGAAGAGCTCAACAATGCCCGCACCAGCGACTTCGCTGAGTTGATCAAAGCTAAAGTGCACAATGCCGGTGATATTGAGCAACGTCGCGTCCAAAAAGTCATTCTTTGCTCACGCACCGTGGCCAATATCGTGCCTTTACTGCAGCCTGGTGTGTTAGTGGTGTGCCCGGGTGACCGTGACGATATTATTTTAGCCACCAGCTTGGCGGAAATGAACGGAGTGTTATTGGCCGGTTTATTATTGACCGGTGACCTAACGCCCAACCCCAGCATTATAGATATTGGTGAGCGCGCCCTTAAAGGCGGCTTACCAGTTATGAGCGTACCCACTGGCTCTTACGATACTGCTTACAACCTAACCCGTTTGTACAAAGGTATTCCAATCAGCGATACCGAGCGGGCCAAAGCAGTGACCGACTACATTGCTGGCCACTTGGACCAAGACTGGCTCGCCGCGCGCTGCAAAACCACACGCCAATTGTTGTTATCACCGCCAGCGTTTCGCCATCAACTGGTTAAACGCGCACAAGCAGCCAACAAGCGCATTGTCTTACCTGAGGGTAATGAGCCGCGCACTATTCAAGCGGCGGC
>JAAYTE010000334.1 GCA_012518175.1 Gammaproteobacteria bacterium
CGGCATCAACATGAAGATGTCCGTGAACGCTCTATCCACGCACTTATGGAGCGCAGCCATGTTGATCATGAGCACGCCCAGAAAGTTGAATGCAAAGCCTTGCAAGCCTTAGAGCAAGTGGCCGCTGCTTGGCAACTCAACGAAGAGTGGCATAGCGATATTCTCAGCTGGGCGGCGCGGGTGCACGAGGTGGGTTTAGACATTGCCCACTATCACTACCACAAACATGGCGCTTACTTAGTTGAGCACTCGGACTTGTCCGGTTTTTCCCGCCAAGATCAGCAAATGCTGGCACTCTTAGTACGCGGACACCGCCGTAATATTCCTAAAGAACGCTTTGATGAGCTGCCTGAAGGGGAAGGGCAGCAACTGCTTTTACTCTGCATCTTGCTGCGCTTTTCAATTCTTTTGCACCACATTCGCGGCTCGCAAGAAGTGCCGGAGTTGCAGTTGATTGCCGGAAACAATAGCCTGCACATACGTTTCCCAGAAAACTGGTTGGATAACAATCCATTAACCGTGGCTGATTTTGAAAAAGAAGCCGGCTGGCTCGAGCGCATCAACTTTAAACTGACAGCTGAATAAAGCTGCTTAGCCAAGACTCTTAATCCTCAGGTTTGCGATGTGCGCGCCAATCCTGCAGCTCAATCACATTGTTAGAAGACGTGCGATTGGTTGCTGCTGTGCTAGGATTCTGGGTTGCCACAACTGCTTCTTGTGGCGTTTCGGTAAGCGGGTAAGCCTGCAACTCTATTTTAGCCAGGTGACGGCCAAACATAGCTACGCTACCAGACAGTCGCTCTAAGCTGGTTACCGTAAACTCAAAGCCATACATCCGTGCTAAACGCTTCTGTCCTTTACCATCGCGGATAATCCGCCAACCTTTTAACGCGACATTTTCATCTAACAACTGCACTTGCTCATTCTCGCAATGTTGCTTCACAAGGTATAAAGCGCGCTCACGAATTCCGTGACCACGCCATATCCACGCAATGGTTAGGGCAACCAGCAACCAAGCAAACAGCTCTCCCAGTGTTATCATTTATGTCACCGTGGTTATGCCTTGTAAGCACTGCTCAGATAGCAGCAAGGAAATTATTTTGTCTCAAGCGGCACGCAGCTATTTTATTTACCCCTGTGGATAACTTTCCGTCTGGCGGCTACAATAGCAGGTCGCAATATTTACGTTTTTCTTGAGGGTTCTCTGTGTCTGTCGAACTTTGGCTTCAATCTGTCGACTTCTTACGCGATGAACTGCCTGCTCAGCATTTCAACACTTGGATCCGTCCATTACAAGTTGAAGCGGTTGGTGATGAGTTGCATATTTTTGCACCCAACCGCTTTGTCTTAGATTGGGTCAACGACAAGTATCTCAACCGTTTACTTGAGCTAATGGCTGAACGCAACGACGGCAACGTGCCATCCATTGCCTTACAAATCGGTAGCAAAGCCAAAACTCGCACGCCTAGCAGCCCGAGCCCTGCGGCTAATGCGCGTACTAATGTCAGCATGCCTGCCAGCACTCCTAGCCCAGCACCAACACCGGTGCAAACGGTGATTACGGAGCACACCCCAGCGCCTGCAGCGCAGGTTTCCAACCCTAATCCTGCACCCTCGGTCAGTGTCAATGTCGAGCATACTGCGCCGGCTAAAGGGGCGATAAAACATGTCAGCGCCCTCAATCGCTCATTTACTTTTGATAGCTTTGTTGAGGGTAAATCTAACCAGTTAGCGCGCGCTGCGGCTTGGCAAGTGGCTGATAACCCTAAGCACGGCTATAACCCGCTATTTTTATACGGTGGCGTGGGTTTAGGTAAGACTCACTTAATGCATGCGGTTGGTAATCATTTACTGCAGAAAAACCCTAATGCTAAAGTGATTTACTTGCACTCTGAGCGCTTTGTCGCCGACATGGTGCGAGCGCTACAAAACAACGCAATTAATGAATTTAAAAACTACTATCGCTCAGTGGATGCTCTGCTGATTGATGATATTCAATTTTTTGCTAAAAAAGAGCGCTCGCAAGAAGAGTTTTTCCATACGTTTAACGCACTACTGGAAGGCAATCAGCAGGTTATTCTCACCAGTGACCGCTACCCCAAAGAAATTGACGGCCTTGAAGAGCGCTTAAAGTCGCGTTTTGGCTGGGGTTTAACCGTTGCCGTAGAGCCACCAGAACTAGAAACTCGCGTTGCCATTTTAATGAAAAAAGCCGAGCAGAGCAGGGTGCAACTCTCCCACGATTGCGCCTTCTTTATTGCCCAGCGGATTCGCTCTAACGTGCGTGAGTTAGAGGGTGCGTTAAAGCGCGTTATTGCTCACTCGCACTTTACCAACGAACCCATTACAGTTGAGCTGATTCAAGAGTCATTAAAAGACCTGTTAGCACTGCAAGATAAACTTGTTAGCTTGGATAATATTCAGCGCACTGTTGCTGAGTATTACAAAATTAAAATTTCCGATATCTTATCGAAGCGGCGCTCGCGCTCAGTGGCTCGTCCACGTCAAGTAGCGATGGCATTGGCCAAAGAAATCACCAACCACAGCTTGCCTGAAATCGGTGATGCCTTTGGTGGCCGCGACCATACAACTGTTTTGCATGCTTGTCGGAAAATTGCCGAATTGAGCGAAACTGATGCGGATATCCGCGAAGACTATAAAAACCTACTGCGCACGTTAACCACCTAAATAGCAGTGTGCCAGCAATTTTAAGCAAGGACTTACCATGCACTTCACTATCCAACGCGAAGCTTTGTTAAAACCGCTGCAACTGGTAGCCGGTGTTGTTGAACGCAAGCAAACCATGCCTGTGTTATCCAACGTACTGCTCGTCATTGAAGGTCAAAACCTCTCAATGACCGGTACGGACACCGAAGTTGAACTGGTCGCACGCATCACTTTAGAAGAGCCTGCGCAACCCGGCGAAATTACTGTGCCTGCGCGTAAGCTTATGGATATCTGCAAAAACTTACCCGCTGATGCGTTAATTGACTTTAAGGTCGATGAGCAAAAAGTTTTAATTAAAGCTGGCCGTAGCCGCTTTACTTTAACCACCTTGCCAGCCACAGATTTCCCAGCTTCAGAAGAAACCCCAGGCTCTCTGACCTTCACTCTAGAACAAGGTCAAGTGCGTCGTTTAATCGAGCGCACCAGCTTTGCTATGGCGCAACAAGACGTACGCTACTACCTAAACGGACTACTTTTAGAAGCCCAGCAAGGTTTGCTGCGCGCGGTAGCCACTGACGGTCACCG
>JAAYTE010000066.1 GCA_012518175.1 Gammaproteobacteria bacterium
ACGGTTTTCGGATTCAACCCAAAAACGGTGATGCTGCAAGTTTGGCAGGAAACGGCGACGGGTTTTGTTGTTGGCGTGGGAAACTTTATTCCCTGTAACCGGACCCTTACCGGTTACTTGACAAACTTTTGACATATTTCAGCCCTCTAAACCACATGCTCAACCCAGCATGGGTTGGCTGCTTTAAAACGTAATTGGATTTCGTAGGTTGTTAAAAACATGACGGTTTCATAACCTGCATATTATTACCCAGTCCACGCTAAGGAACAACAGCGACACAAAATTAAAGTGCCGAAACTGGTTCTCTTAGAATCGAGCCGTGCTTTATACCAGAATCCTGTAGGCGAATCAAGGAAAGCTAAACTTTTAAACAGTTTTACGCACCGGTACCAGACCTTACATCCAGCCATTTTCTACCATCGATAACGGCTCACCATCACCCACAATAAAATGATCCAAGACGCGCACATCAACCAATGCTAAAGCTTCCTTTAAACGCTCAGTTAAAACCTTATCGGCCTGACTGGGCTCCGCGACACCACTGGGATGGTTATGGGTTAATATCAAAGCCGCAGCATTATTAGCCAAAGCCCGCTTAACCACTTGACGCGGATAGACACTAGCACCATCAATAGTACCGTAAAATAACACCTCAAAGGCCAAAACTCGATGTTTCGTATCAAGAAACAAACAAGCAAAGACCTCATGCAGCTCATGGCGCAGCTTCGCTTTTAAAAAGTCGCGCACCGCTTGTGGGCTTTCTAAGGCCGATTCACGCTGAATACTGGCAGCCAAGTGACGACGGCCCATCTCCAGAACTGCTTGTAACTGCGAGTACTTGGCCGGCCCCAAACCATGGTGACTGGTGAAATTAGCTTGATCGGCTTCCAGCAATTGACGCAAGCCACCGAACTCGCTTAATAAATCTCGGGCTAACTCAACCGCGTTACGTCCGCGCACACCTGTGCGCAAGAAAATAGCCAACAATTCAGCATCAGATAAAACACCAGCGCCATACTCCAATAAACGCTCGCGAGGCCTCTCACTAAGAGGCCAACTTTGCATACTCATAGACGAACTCCTTATCATCTAACTGGCAGCGCTTAAGCTAAAGCGCCCCCTAGTCCTACTGAAACCCTTATAATCGCGCCACTGCCTCTCCTAGATAGGCTATGTTATCTTAGACTAGATTTACCAATTGGCCATTTTCGCGTCTTCCAACACAACTTCTAACAACAGGTAGTCTCATGCAAAGGCTGTTTCAAAAACGCATTATTCTAGGTATTGGCGGAGGTATTGCCGCCTATAAAAGCGCCGATCTGGTACGCCGTTTACGTGATTTAGACGCTGAAGTGCATGTAGTCATGACCCGCGGTGCCCGTGAGTTTATTACCCCGCTCACCTTACAAGCTCTCTCTGGCAATCCTGTGCATGTCGATTTACTCGACCCTAAAGCCGAAGCAGCTATGGGGCATATTGAGTTAGCGCGCTGGGCCGACTTAGTGCTGGTAGCACCCTGCACAGCCGACTTAATGTCTCGCTTAGTCCAAGGCTCAGCCAACGACCTGCTCACAACTCTGGTATTAGCCACTGACGCTCCAGTTGCCTTAGCACCAGCAATGAATCAGGCCATGTGGGCTGATCCAGCCACCCAAGCCAATGCTGAAACCCTAAGCCAGCGCGGCTTCAAACTGCTTGGCCCAGGTGCTGGTGTACAAGCGTGTGGCGATGTTGGTTTTGGCCGCATGCTAGAACCCGAAGCCTTGGCACAAAGTGCAGCAGAAATTTTTGCCCATCAAGCCCTTACCGGTAAGCATGTTTTAATTACCGCCGGCCCCACCCGCGAAGACATTGACCCGGTGCGCTACATTACCAACCACAGCTCTGGAAAAATGGGCTTTAGCCTCGCCGAAGCCGCTGCTGAAGCCGGTGCACAGGTCACTTTGGTCTGTGGCCCAGTGCATTTACCAACGCCAGATCGAGTTAAGCGTGTGGATGTCACCAGCGCCCGCGATATGCTCGCAGCCTGTGAAGCCGCAATGCCTTGCGATGTATTGATCGCCGCCGCCGCTGTAGCCGACTACCGCCCGGAAGTGAGCGCTGCGCAAAAAATGAAAAAAGATCCCAATAGCGCCGATGGCATGACCTTAAAGTTGATTCGTAATCCAGATATTTTAGCCACCATTGCCAACCGTAACGACCGCCCCTTCAGTGTGGGTTTCGCTGCGGAAACAGAAAATCTATTGGCATACGCCACCGCCAAGCTGCGTGACAAAAATCTTGATTTAATTGTGGCCAACGATGTAGCCAACGCAGCCATTGGTTTCAATAGCGATGACAACGCCATTACTATTATTGACCGCCAGCAGCAGCAAACTTCTTTCCCGCAAACCAGTAAAGGCAAAATTGCTCGTCAATTGATCGACTTTATTGCCACTCATATCAACAAGGTTTAATTATGCGTCGTATCCAAACTCAGATTCTCGACTCGCGCCTCGGCACAGAGTTTCCATTGCCTGCATACGCTACTGCTGGCTCAGCTGGACTCGATTTACGCGCCATGCTCGAAACCAGCCTGGTGCTCCAGCCCGGAGAAACCCAACTTATCCCCACTGGCCTAGCCATTTATATTGAAGACCCTGCCGTTGCGGCAATGATTTTACCGCGTTCCGGCTTAGGCCATAAGCACGGTATTGTGCTGGGTAACTTAGTGGGCTTAATCGACTCTGACTACCAAGGTCAGCTGCAAGTATCCTGCTGGAACCGCAGTGACAGCGCCTTTACCATTGCGCCTGGTGATCGCATCGCACAATTGGTGCTAGTCCCAGTACTGCAAGCTCAGCTCGAAATCACCGATGGCTTTAGCGCCAGCCAACGCGCAACCGGTGGTTTTGGACACACTGGCAAGCAATAACCCAGCAAAAGTCTGGCGGGATCACCTGCCCTAGGAGGCTCAATGCCACTCTTCAAGCGTAACAAGGACAAATCGCAGGCTGTCGACCTGCCAAAAAACTTTGAAGATAAAAGGACCCAAAACTTAAGCTATCTGCTGCCCAGCTTTTTGCTAGCGGTGATCGGCATATTGGTGGCAGGCGCAGTTATTTGGTTCGGGCAGTCCTCGCAACAACAAGGACAGTCTGAAGAGCAGCTAGACACTTGGGGCGCAGCCTATACTGCGGCAATCAATCAACGCTTGGCATTTATTCAAAACGACACCAAAGAGGCAGCCAACAACCCCAGACTTGCGCAAGCCTTACAAAGCCCACAGCCGGGCAATAAACGTATCGCTGAGCGTAGCTTATTACACCGTGCTGCCACAGTGGATGTGTATCTCAATCCGCGCGGTCAATCCACTCAAGATCACAACCGCGACGCACCCATTAGTTTTGCCGCCCTCGACCTGCTACAGCGCGCTGAACGTGGAGCACAACCCTGGCCAGAAGCCTTACTCGTCGGGCAGCGCTGGCTACTGTATAGCGCCGCTAAACTGCAAGATAAAAGCGCACCTGGCAGCTTGCTCATCACCTATGACTTAGCCAGCCTGCTCGAGGGTTTACCTGTATTCCCGCATGCGCAGCTACAGGTGACCTTGCAACAACAATTTGCCAATGGTCCTGTCCAAACACTCTACAGTTTAGGTAGCGCACCAAGCGAAGCCCTTAGTCGCACCTTTAACACCAACAACCCCAACTGGAAGCTGGTGATTAGCGCCCCAGACCTCGCAAGCAATGCAGCCGTGCTTAACTCCAGTTTTTTAACTGCACTGGCGTTAGCTTTACTTTGCATGCTTGCCGCGATTTATTTACTGCACCTCAGCGTACAGCGCCAACTTAAAGCGGACACTTTAGTCTTAAACAAAACCATACAAGACTGGGCGCAAGGCAAAAGCATTAAACCGCATACATTTAACCTGGCTGCTTTACAGCAAGTGATAAAAAACTTATCGCAAGCAACTCCCGAAACGCCAAAGAAAACCAACGCGGCACGCCCTGCACCAGTGAGTAGCGCTGCAACTGCAGACCTCACGCAGGTCGCCAGCAGCGCGACTGACTCTCTCTACCAATCATTGGACACTGATATTTTGGACATAGATATTTTAGATGATGATGTGTTTGGCCTCGGCCAAGCCGATCAAGCAGCGCAAGCCAGTGCTGCGGCGCAAAATGTACCGAGTAGTATTTTCCGCGCCTATGATATCCGCGGCATTGTGGGCGACACCCTAACCACCGACACCGCTTACTGGATTGGCCGCGCCGTAGGCTCAGAGAGTATCGCCAACGGTGAGCCCAATGTCGTTGTCGGCCGTGACGGACGCTTGTCAGGTCCAGATATGGTGCAAGCCCTCATTCAAGGCCTTACCGATTGCGGCTGTGATGTTACCGACCTAGGCATGGTGCCAACACCAGTACTGTACTTTGCCACCCATGTCCTTGAGGCCACCTCAGGGGTGATGGTCACCGGCAGCCATAACCCGCCTAATTACAACGGCTTTAAAATTGTTATTGCTGGCGAGACCCTAGCCAACGAGCGCGTTACCGCGTTGCATTCGCGCATTATCAATGATGACTTAAACAGCGGTTCCGGCAGCGTTGCCAGCGTAGAAATGCTGCAAAGGTACCTTGAGCATATTCGTGATGACATTGCCTTAGCCAAGCCCATGCGTGTCGTAGTCGACTGCGGCAACGGTGTCGGTGGCGTCATTGGCCCACAATTACTAGAGGCGCTGGGTTGTACAGTGATTCCGCTGTATTGCGATGTGGATGGCACTTTTCCCAACCACCACCCTGACCCCGGCAAGCCAGAAAACTTACAAGAACTCATTGCTCGAGTGAAGAGTGAAAATGCTGACCTCGGGATTGCCTTTGATGGCGATGCTGACCGCTTAGGTGTAGTCACCAACAGTGGACGCATTATCTACCCAGACCACCTTATGATGCTCTTTGCTAAAGATGTTGTGTCGCGCAATCCCGGCGCCGATATTATCTTTGACGTGAAATGCACACGCCGCCTAGCTTCACTGATTAGTGGTTATGGTGGCCGTCCAATTATGTGGAAAACTGGTCACTCACTCATCAAAGCTAAAATGAAAGAAACCGGTGCTTTACTGGCCGGGGAGATGAGCGGGCATATCTTCTTTAAAGAGCGCTGGTTTGGTTTTGACGATGGTATTTATAGCGCCGCTCGCCTGCTAGAAATCCTCAGCCTTGAAGAGCGCGATGCTGACGCTGTGTTTGCGGCTTTCCCAGTCAACCTCTCCACCCCAGAAATCAACATTGAAGTGACGGAAGACAGCAAATTCAGCATTATTGAGCGCTTACAAAGTGATGCGCAGTGGGGTGATGCCAGCCTGACTTTACTTGACGGCATCCGTGCTGACTTTCCAAAGAGTTGGGGTTTAGTGCGCGCATCCAACACCACACCGATGCTCGTGTTACGTTTTGAAGGTGAAACCGCTGCAGACTTAGAGCAAGTGAAAGCCCTGTTTCGCCAACAGCTGCAAGCCGTCGCCCCTGATATTTCTTTACCTTTTTAACCACAGGATCTGTTAAAGATGACTTTAAATCGCGCTGATGCCATTCACGTCGCCGAAGTACTTTCCGAAGCTCTGCCTTATATTCGCCGCTTTGTGGGCAAAACTCTGGTAATCAAATATGGCGGCAATGCCATGGAAAGCGAAGAGTTAAAAACCGGTTTTGCTCGCGATATCGTGCTGATGAAAGCCGTAGGCATTAACCCTGTTGTCGTGCACGGCGGCGGCCCACAAATTGCTGATTTGCTCAAGCGCCTCAACATTGAAAGCCGTTTCATAGAAGGGATGCGCGTCACCGATGAGCAAACCATGGATGTGGTGGAAATGGTGCTGGGCGGTCAAGTGAATAAAGACATCGTCAACTTAATTAATAGCCACGGCGGTAGCGCCATTGGTTTAACCGGTAAAGATGCGCGTTTAATCCGCGCGCGTAAGCTCAAAGTCACTCACCAAGCTGCCGATATGCAGCAACCAGAAATTATTGATATTGGCCAAGTGGGTGAAGTGGCCAGCGTCAATACAGAGCTACTTAACATGTTAGTTCAGGGTGATTTCATCCCTGTGATTGCCCCCATTGGCGTTGGTCCAAATGGCGAATCCTACAATATCAACGCTGACTTGGTGGCAGGTAAAGTAGCGGAAGCGCTGCATGCAGAAAAGCTGATGCTCCTGACCAACATTGCCGGCTTGATGGATAAGGAAGGCAATGTCCTGACTGGTTTGAATACTGCTCAGGTGGATGAGCTGATTGCCGATGGCACAATTTATGGCGGCATGCTGCCAAAAATTCGCTGCGCTTTAGATGCAGTACAAGGTGGGGTCAACAGCGCACACATCATTGATGGTCGCGTGCCGAATGCAGTACTGCTGGAAATATTTACTGATCATGGCGTTGGTACATTAATTACTGACAACTAATGCACCACAGCCAACAAGCAACGCCCGCACTTCAGATGCGGGCGTTTTTGTTTATTCGCCTGCTAAATGACCTTCAGTGTTACACATCGCTTCGTACTCATCAGTAAAGAAGAACTTTTCCTCACCAAATGCAGGTACTAGATCGTCATACCAAGTGGCTTTTTCATCGTATTTAGCAAAGAACGTTTGCTGTACCCAATCAGGGTTACGGCCTTGAATAAAGCGCAGAACAAAAACCTTCTCACCGTTGAGCTCGATAATACTTTGAATCTCAACCTTACCAGGTCCAGCACTCATGGACGGTCCACGAGCAGTACGCGCGAGGCCTGACACTTGCTGAATGGCTTGGCGGTAAATCTCAAAGGCGCGCACCAAAGGCACTTCAAAGTAACGCTTAGCACCGGTGTCACGCTCAACAAACATGTAATACGGGATAATACCTAGACGCACTTGCGTACGCCACATGCGCACCCAAACATCTGGGTCATCATTAATGTGTTGAACCAAAGGCGCTTGCGCACGAATTACCGCACCAGTAGCACGGATACGGCGAATCGCCTCACGCACAATCGGCGTTTCCATTTCACGCCAATGGTTAAAGTGGGCCATGATTGCCACATGCTTACCGGCATCGACCAGCTTGGTGAACAGTTCAAGCAACTCTTGCGCATCATCATCAGTGACAAAACGCTGTGGCCAGAAGGTCAACGCCTTAGTACCAATGCGCACAGTTTGTAAGTGCTCTAATTCAGGCTTGAGCAAAGGCTCAAGATAGCTGACCACATGACGAGTCTTCATCACCATGGGATCACCACCGGTAATCAGCAAGTCGGTGATACTGCTATCTTGCGCTAAATAGCGGTGCAAAGAATCGGCTTCGTTACTGGCAAAGCGTAGCTCTTTATTGCCTACGAACTGCGCCCAACGGAAACAGAATGTGCAATAACTGTGGCACACCTGTCCCTGGCTAGGGAAAAACAGCACCGTCTCACGGTACTTGTGCTGCATGCCGTCCAAGGCTTCGCCATCCAGCATTGGCACGTTCATCTCTTGCTGTCCGGCTGGGTGCGGATTCAAGCGTCCTTGGATCTCACGGGCCAATTGCGTAATTTCTGCGCGCGGCAACTCATCACGCAATGCTTGCGCCATCAAATCATAATCAGACGGCTCTAACATTCCGCGCTGCGGAAAAGTCAGCTGGAAGATTGGATCATTGGGCACATCATCCCAATTAATCAGTTCATCAATAACATACTGGTTAACGCGAAATGGCAGCACACTGGCAACCACACGCATTTCAAAACGCTGCTCTTCAGATAGTTTTTGCAATGGCTCAATTTTATCAAATTGGCGATCCGTATAAACTTGAAAGCGTGTATTTTCTGTAAATCCCTCATTACTGAGAGGCATTATATTTATTGTTTGAGTCATGGCTACTCTCCACTCTATGCAGGCCCAGCACAACTTAAAACCTCAAGGTTTTATCCTGAACCCGTTTGTTGGGGCATCCCCTAAGGGAAGAAAGATAGCTACATATAAGTAGCATAAAGCTACGATCAGGCACGTTATTACGCAACTAGATCGCCATAAAAGGTGGGAAGAATACGCTTCCCAAATGCCGGAACTTATCCGAAAAGGGGTGACCGTGTTGCTAAAAGAGGGCTAAGACTACGGTATTTTAGCCCGCCACTCAATTATTAAGTGTGTCTTAATTCTTCTGCAGCAACTCAGCTAAGCGATTTTTATCGCGCGCAAAAGCGCTTTCAATCGCCTTTTTACTGTTTAAATAGCGGGAAATTTGCTGCTGCAGACGTTGTTGGTCGATGCTTGCATCTTCAATCTGTTTTAGTAAAGAAGCGCTCACGGTACGGCCTGCGCGCTCTTGGCTAGCAGCTTGAGCTTGCAGGTCGGATTTCAAACTGTTTACTGATAACAAGTTGCCTCGAGCAATACTAATTTGCCCATCAATATCAGCAACTTTGCGATCACGGGCACGATCAATATCTTCAATACGCGTGTAGAGCATTAACAGTTGACGGTCGGACTTAGCTCGCTCTTTATCAGCCTGCATTTGCCGATACTCTTCAGGCGTTGGCGCGCGCGGAACTACGCGGATCACCCGGCCTTGCTCACTCAACACCTCATAACCTTTACCAATCAGGTGCGGGGGCACCCCTTGGCGGTTAATCACAGTAATCCCTCGCTCGTCAGTGTAGCGATAATACTCAACCGCGAAGGACGCATGACTGGTGAATACACCCAGTGCGAACACAGAATATAGAAGGCCGCGTAACCGCATCACTAATCTCCTTGAAGATACAGGTAGCTCTTTTTAGTTTTATTAAATGCCATAGTCTTCGCGGTAACGCTCGACTGCAGGTAAATACTGCTTTAATTCTGCACTTTCTGCCAAGTATTCTAGCACTTGTTGCAAAGATACAATGCTAATTACTGGCATATTGAAATCACGCTCCACTTCTTGAATTGCCGATAAAGCGCCTGTGCCACGCTCTTGCCGGTCTAAAGCAATCAGCACTCCAGCCGCCTGCGCACCTTGCGCTTGAATGATCTGCATCACTTCACGAATGGCCGTACCAGCGGTGATCACATCGTCAACAATAACCACATTACCGGCTAAAGGTGCCCCAACTAAAGTACCGCCTTCACCGTGATCTTTAGCTTCTTTACGATTAAAGCACCAGGGCATATCGCGCTGATGGTGCTCTGCTAAAGCAACAGCAGTGGTTGCCGCCAAAGGAATACCTTTATAAGCTGGGCCAAACACCACATCGTAAGATAAGCCACTGTCCATTAGCGCTTGCGCATAAAAGCGCCCCAACTTGGCCAACGCTAAACCTGAGTCAAACAGCCCCGCATTAAAAAAATAAGGACTTACTCGCCCCGACTTCAAGGTAAACTCACCAAAGCGCAAAACTCCACGCTCAAGTGCGAACTGAATAAACTCTCGTTGATATGCTTGCATAAAGGGTCCTTAACGCTTTGGGTTTAGCCAATTTAAAGTACATTCGGTATCATACACACACTTTTTTTATAAGGGCTATCCATGCGGGTTATTAGTATAAATGTGAACGGGGTTCACAATGCTATTGAACAAGGGCTATTTGACTGGCTGCATACACAAAATGCAGACGTCATTTGCCTGCAAGATACACGCGCCAGTGTGTATGAAATGGAAGCGCCTGAAATGCAGTTACATGGATATTTTTGCTATGCCTGCGATGCTGAGCAACCTGCGCAAGGCGGTGTTGCCATTTACACCCGCCTGCAACCCAAAGCTATTATAACCAGCTTAGGCTTTGAGGCGGCTGATCGCTACGGCCGTTATATTCAGGCGGACTTCGATAAAGTCAGTATCGCCAGTGTTTTTATGCCCTCGGGCCATAAAGATGAGCAAGAGCTCAATCAAAAATTCAAGTTTATGGATGACTTTGGCCGTCACTTGGACAAACAGCGGCGTAAGCGGCGCGACTATATCTACTGTGCTTCTTTGTATATTGCGCACAACAAGCTTGATGTCAAACATTGGCGCGACTGCCAGCAAGAAACTGGGTTTTTAACCCCAGAACGTGCTTGGATGGATGAAGTCATTGAAACAATGGGCTTTATCGATGCTCTGCGCGAAGTCAATCGAGAAGGCGAGCTGTATAGCTGGTGGGCTGATAGCGAACAGGCTGAGCTGCTGAATTTAGGCTGGCGTTTTGACTATCAGTTACTCACCCAGGGAATGCGCCGTACCGTACGCAGCGCAAAACTTTCACGGCAGCCGCGTTTTTCTCAGCATGCCCCTTTTAGTGTTGATTACGACTGGGTTCTGTCTGTCTAAATA
>JAAYTE010000067.1 GCA_012518175.1 Gammaproteobacteria bacterium
CAGTTGCGGGTGGACTCCAGCTTACTTGGGGTCAAGGTGGACTTGCCTGCACCTTTTGCTAAAGCCGCTAACCAAGGCAGTTATGCTGATTGGCGGATGACCTTGTCGGGTGCTGAGCGCCGGTATTGGTTTGAGTACGCTGATCAGTTGAGTCTTAATTTGGCGGCTCCTGCGGAAGATATTTTAGCCGGACGCGGGCAGCTGCGGTTAGGTGGTGGGTTGGCCAGTCTGCCAACGCAAAAAGGTTTGCAGGTGCGCGGCAGTTTAAGCACGCTGGATCTGGCTGCTTGGCAGGCACTGATTGCGCAGCATAAATTAGCTGAGCAGGGCCAAGAGACACAGCAATTGTTAAGTAGCGCTGAGCTCAATATCCGCCACTTTACGGGCTTGGGTGTGGTGCTGGACAACTTGAGTGTGGCCCTACGTCCGCAGGGACAGGGCTGGCAATTGCTTCTCGATAGTGATTTAGTCAAAGGCGAGATTAACGAGCAGGGGGCGAATCAGCCGACGCTGGTCAATCTGGCTTATTTGCGTCTACCACAAACCCTTGCCAGCGAGGTCAGTGGGTCCGCGGATCCGTTGGCAGATGTCGATATGCGCAGCATTCCCGCGCTGGATATTCAAATTGCCGCGCTGTATCTCGGTGCAGATAACTTAGGCGCCTGGTCATTAACTACTCGACCGCAAAGCCAAGGGGTGTTGTTTGATAAGTTAAATCTGTCTCTCAAGGGTATCAACGTAACTGGGCAAATGGGCTGGCAGGAGGATAAGGGGCAGGCACACAGTTGGTATAAAGGCCGCTTGGCTGGCGCTAACTTAAAAGATGTTTTGCTCGCTTGGGGTTTTGCGCCAACCATTACCAGTAAGAGTTTCCATGTGGATGCTGATTTGACTTGGCCAGGCTCGCCGGCGCTGCTCAGTGCGGAGCAGCTCAGTGGTGATGTGGATATTGCTTTTAAAACGGGCCAGCTGGTGAGTGTTGACGGTAGTGCTCAGGCGCTGCGGATATTTGGCTTGCTTAATTTTGATTCAATTGGCCGGCGTTTACGTTTGGACTTCTCTGATTTAGTGGATAAGGGCTTGGCCTACGACCGCGTCAAGGGCAGGTTGCGAGCGGTGCAGGGTGTTTATCATACACAAACGCCTTTGCGGGTAACTGGGCCCTCTAGCGATTTGCAGCTCGAGGGGCAGCTCGATTCAGTTAATGAGCAAGTCAAGGCAACGCTGGTGGTGACCTTGCCGATAACCAACAATTTGCCGCTGGCTGCTGTGGCAGTGGGTGCGCCGGTGGTCGGTGGAGCTTTATTTTTAGTGCATCGCTTGTTGGGTGATCCATTATCGCGCGTTGCCAGCGTGACTTACCACATCACTGGCGATTGGCATCACCCTAATATTTCGTTATTTAAAAAGGGCAGTAAAAAGTAACTGCTGTCGTTAGGCGCGCTGTGCTGCAAGTACCGGCTGTGCGCCTTCGAGGATCTTGCGCGCATGCAAGAGAGACTCATCAGTGAGATCAATACCGCCTAGCATGCGGGCAACTTCTTCCACTCGTTGCTCATGGCTGAGACGTTTGACTGCCGTGTGGGTGCTTTTCTGTTTACGCTCTTTATGCACAAATAAATGCTGATGACCTTGCGCCGCCACTTGAGCTAAGTGCGTGACCGTGAGTACCTGCCCTGTTTCGCCGAGCTGGCGCAGCAGCTGCCCGACGATTTCCGCAGTGGGGCCACCGATCCCCACATCCACTTCGTCAAAGACTAAAGTGGGCACTCGCGAGGTTTGCGCAGTGATAACTTGAATGGCTAGGCTGATCCGTGACAGCTCACCACCGGAGGCCACTTTAGCTAAGCTACGCAGTGGTTGACCTGGGTTCGCGCTGACTAAGAACTCAATGTTTTCCAAACCGTAAAGCGCTGGGGTCAGGCTAGCAGTGGTTTGCAAATTGACACTGAATTTGCCGTCGGGCATGCCCAACACATGCAGTTGTTGCATGACTGCGTTAGCGAGTTTTTTCGCTGCCGTATGTCGGCGCTTGCTCAGCGCCTGAGCTTTCACTGCATATTCTTCAGTAAGTAATTTGGCGGCCTGCTGTAGGTGTTCGAGGCTGGCGTCATCGGCATCTAAGGCTGCGAGTTCTGCTTGTAATTGTGGTTGTAACTCATGCAGCTGCTCAGCTTGGATGCGGTGCTTTCGCGCTAAGGTATAGATGGCATCAAGACGCTCTTCCAGCCATTGCTGGCGTTGTGGATCAGCGTCAAAGTGGTGCACAAAATCATTGAATTCACTGACGGCTTCTTCGATTTGAATGTGGGCACTGGCCAGTAGTTCAGTGGCTTGTACAAAAGCTTGCGGAGCGCCAACTGCTGTTTGCGCGCGCTGCAGTAAAGAAGCCAGAGTGCTCAAAACATTATTGCTGTCGTTGTCACTGCAGGTATCAATGATTTTACGGCAGTTATCCAGCAAGCTTTCAGAGTTGCTTAAGCTTTTATGCTCTTGCTCTAACTGTTGCAACTCGTCGGCATGCAGTGCGAGGGTGTCGAGTTCTTCAAGCTGATAGGTTAAAAGTTGACGCTGGGCGCGCTGCGCTTCTGCATTGGCGCTGAGTTGCTCTAGCTGTTGTTGGGTATTGCGCCAACGCTGCGCTAGGCTTTGTACGGCGCGCGCCAGGTCGGTTGCCCCAGCAAACTCATCCAGTAAGCGTCGGTGTGTATCGGTTTTTAATAATGACTGGTGCTCATGCTGGCTGTGAATATCAATCAGTAGTTCGCCCAAGGCTTTTAAATCAGCCAGCGGGCATGGGGTGCCATTAATATAAGCGCGGGAGCGGCCTTCGCGAGTGATTACGCGGCGCAAAATACAGTGTGGCTCGTTGCCCAAATCGCGTTCTTGGAGCCAGCTTTGTGCCTCGGGGATGTGGGTGACATCAAAGCTGCTGAGAATATCAGCCTTATCGGCACCGGGCCGTACTGCGCTGCTATCGGTACGCGCCCCTAAGGTGAGGCTTAAGGCATCCAGCATAATTGACTTACCGGCGCCGGTTTCTCCGGTGATCACGCTCATACCTTCTTGCAGCTCAAGGTCTAAGTGGTCAACGATGGCGTAATTTTGTACTGAAATGTGAATTAGCATAGCGGCGCCTCCTGATTGTGCTGTTCATTTATACAGTGAAATAAACAGTGTTTTCAAGCGTTGTTTTAGTTTTTTTGTGTTCTGCTCGGAAAAATTGATAGTCGGTCATTGTGTGTGGGTGCGTGCTTATCGGTCTACGACTGAGGGAGGAGCGGGCTCAAGCGTGAATAATTGTAAAAAAAATCAACTGTAGAGCTTGAAGTTGCAGTTGTTAGCCCCATATAGCAGGCATAGGGCAGATTAAGCATCTGCATAATTTTATTGAGGAGGGTGTCATGACTGACGAGCAAACCTTGGACGAGCAAACGTCTGACGTTCCAGCAGATGAGCAACAGGCCGCAGCAGGCTCAGTAGAAAGTGCGCAAGAGCGCATTGCTGAGTTGGAAGATCAGTTGGCCAGTGCGCAAGAAAATGTGTTGCGTGCTGCTGCTGAAGTGCAGAATATTCGTCGTCGTGCCGATCAAGATGTTGAAAAGGCACATAAATTTGCCTTGGAAAAATTTGCCACAGATTTGTTGGCGGTGCTGGATAGTCTTGAGCGTGGAATTGAGGTTTCGGATGCAACAGATGAAGCAATTCGTCCGATGCGTGAAGGTATGGAACTGACCTATAAGCTCTTTTTAGACACCATGAAGCGTTTTAAAGTTGAACGTCTGGATCCGCAAGGTGAGCCGTTTAACCCAGAAGAGCACCAAGCTATGGCGATGGAAGAAAGCACCCATGTTGAGCCCAATAGTGTTCTTAAAGTATTCCAGTGTGGTTACAGCATGAATGGCCGTTTGTTGCGCCCAGCAATGGTTGTAGTGAGTAAAGCACCGAGCGAACCGCCAGTAAAAATTGATGAGCAGGCTTGAAATATTCATAAATAGCCCCATCTAGTTAAACAAGGTTAGCAATTTAAGTTATCAGTCCGGCCTTAGGCTTGGGTGAAGCAAATTTAGGAGATTCAAAATGGGTAGAATTATCGGTATTGACTTGGGTACTACCAACTCATGTGTATCTGTAATGGAAAATGGCGTCGCCAAAATCATTGAGAACGCAGAAGGTGGCCGTACTACACCATCCATTATTGCGTATACCAATGATGGTGAAATCCTTGTCGGTCAAGCAGCTAAGCGTCAGTCAGTGACTAACCCGCACAACACGCTGTATGCGGTGAAGCGTTTGATTGGTCGTCGTTTTGACGAAGACGTTGTACAAAAAGATATCCAAATGGTGCCGTACTCCATTGTTAAAGCAGACAATGGTGACGCTTGGGTTGAAGTAAAAGGCGAAAAAATGGCGCCGCCGCAAATCTCTGCGGAAGTTTTGAAGAAAATGAAAAAGACCGCTGAGGATTACCTCGGTGAGCCAGTTACTGAAGCAGTTGTTACTGTTCCTGCGTACTTTAATGACAGTCAGCGTCAGGCCACCAAAGATGCCGGCCGTATTGCTGGTCTCGATGTTAAGCGCATTATTAACGAGCCAACAGCAGCCGCACTGGCTTACGGTATGGACAAAGCCAAAGGCGACCACACAGTTATTGTTTATGACTTAGGTGGTGGTACTTTTGACGTGTCAGTGATTGAAATTGCTGAAGTTGATGGCGAGCACCAGTTTGAAGTACTGGCCACTAACGGTGATACTTTTTTAGGTGGTGAAGACTTCGATAACCTGCTGATCAATGATTTAGTTGATCAGTTTAAGAAAGACAGCGGTTTTGACCTGAAAGGCGATCCGTTGGCGATGCAGCGTCTAAAAGAAGCTGCAGAAAAAGCGAAAATTGAGCTGTCTTCAGCACAACAAACTGACGTCAATTTGCCGTACATTACCGCGGATGCTTCAGGTCCAAAACACCTGAACATTGTGATTACCCGTGCCAAGTTGGAAGGACTGGTCAGTGATTTAGTGCAGCGTACCCTTGAGCCATGCCGTGTGGCCTTAAAGGATGCTGGTATCGATGTTGGCGCAATCAACGATGTGATCTTGGTTGGTGGTCAAACCCGTATGCCACTGGTACAAAAAACCGTTGCCGAGTTCTTTAAGAAAGAAGCGCGTCGTGATGTAAACCCAGATGAAGCAGTAGCCATGGGTGCAGCGATTCAGGGTGCGGTATTGTCCGGTGATGTAAAAGACGTGCTGTTGCTTGACGTCAGCCCGCTAACCCTTGGTATTGAAACCATGGGCGGCATTATGACTGCGCTAATTGAGAAAAACACCACGATTCCAACCAAGAAATCACAGGTATTCTCAACTGCAGATGACAACCAAAATGCGGTAACTATTCATGTGTTGCAGGGTGAGCGTAAGCAAGCCACAGCGAACAAATCGCTGGGCCGTTTTGACTTGTCTGACATCCCACCAGCGCCACGTGGTGTGCCACAAATTGAAGTGACTTTTGATATTGATGCCAACGGTATTCTGAACGTTTCGGCCAAAGACAAAGCCACTGGTAAAGAGCAGTCCATCGTAATTAAAGCCAACTCGGGTTTAAGCGATGAAGAAGTTGAGCAAATGGTGCGCGACGCAGAAGCTAACGCTGATGAAGACCGCAAGTTTGAAGAGCTGGCAACGGCCCGCAACCAAGGTGATCAGCTGGTTCACGCAACACGCAAAATGATCACTGAAGCAGGCGACAAAGCCACTGAAGAAGACAAAACTGCCATTGAAGCAGCTTTAACAGAGCTTGAAGAAGCGGTTAAAGGTGACGATAAAGATGCGATCGACGCTAAAGTTGAAGCTCTGTCACAAGCCAGCGCTCCGCTCGCTGAGAAAATGTACGCAGAGCAGGCACAGCAAGCAGATGCATCTGCGGGTGCCGAGCAAGCGGACAATGCTGATGACGTAGTTGATGCTGAGTTTGAAGAGGTTAAGGATACTGATAACAAGTAATCCTATAAATCTACGCCCTGCAGAGGTGTTGAGCTGAAGCAGTGAATGATTCACCACGCGGGACTTGCTCCCGCGTTGGTGTGTCTGGCAGGTGAAAATTCGGAGTTAAAAGAGTTATGTCAAAGCGGGATTATTATGAAGTGCTTGGCGTTGAGCGCGGAGCCAGTGAGGCAGAGCTAAAAAAAGCCTATCGCCGCCTAGCCATGAAATTTCACCCGGACCGTAATCCGGATGATAAAGACGCAGAAGATAAGTTTAAAGAAGCCAATGAAGCGTACGAGGTGTTATCTGACGCCGATAAGCGTGCGGCCTATGATCGCCATGGTCATGCCGGTGTTGATCCGCAAATGGGCGGCGGTGGTTTTGGCGGCGGCAACTTCTCGGATGTCTTCGGCGATGTGTTTAGCGACTTCTTTGGCGGCGGCGGTGGTGGCCGCGGTGGTCCACAGCGTGGCAGCGATTTACGCTACACCATGGAGCTGGACTTAGAAGAAGCGGTGCGCGGCACTACAGTCAGTATTCGTGTTCCCACTTTAGCCGACTGTAAAACCTGTAAAGGCAGTGGCGCGAAAAAAGGCACCAGTCCAGTCACCTGTACTACCTGTAACGGTATGGGGCAGGTGCGCATGCAACAAGGTTTCTTTGCTGTTCAACAAACCTGTCCGCGCTGTCATGGTGCCGGAAAAATGGTCACTGACCCCTGTGGGGATTGCCATGGTCAGGGCCGTGTTGAAGAAGAGAAAACCCTGTCAGTTAAAGTGCCTGCAGGAGTGGATACGGGTGACCGCATTCGCTTAAGTGGTGAAGGCGAGGCGGGTGCTTTAGGCGGTCCATCTGGCGACTTATATGTGGTGGTGAATGTCCGTCCGCACCCAGTATTCCAGCGCGATGGTCGTGACTTGCATTGTGAAGTGCCGATCAGCTTTGCTGATGCAGCCTTGGGTGGTGAGCTGGAAGTGCCAACCTTAGATGGTCGAGTTAAGTTGAAAATTCCTGAGGGTACACAAACGAGTAAGATGTTCCGTTTGCGTGGCAAGGGTGTCACCCCTGTACGTGGCGGTGGCGTAGGTGATTTAATGTGCCGCGTTGCGGTGCAGACACCAACCAAGTTAAGTAAGCGTCAACGTGAACTGTTAGAAGAGTTGCGTGAAACGCTGCAGGATGAAGATGCTGCGCCTGCAAAAAAAAAGTAACAAGCACGGATAACTGGTTTACTAAAGCCAAGCGCTTTTTTGGCGACTTGTAAGCCAGTTGCATAGGCTATTGCGCTGTTGTTGCAGCGCCTAGCGATTAACGTTAAACAAGCTGGGAAGAAAATCAATGCTTCGTATTGCCGTGGTAGGTGCCGCAGGGCGCATGGGTAAAACTTTAATCGAAGCGGTGCGCATGGTGCCTGCCTTGCAATTAACCGCTGCCATTGATCGCCCAGAAAGCACCTTAATTGGCGCCGATGTTGGTGAGTTGGCTGGCTTGGGCCAAATTGGGGTGAATCTGGTTGGCGATTTATCGCAGGTGCTCAACGAGTTTGATGTGTTGATCGACTTTAC
Organism: Gammaproteobacteria bacterium; assembly: GCA_012518175.1. Taxonomy (GTDB): domain Bacteria; phylum Pseudomonadota; class Gammaproteobacteria; order Pseudomonadales; family Pseudomonadaceae; genus Denitrificimonas. The sequence goes on from JAAYTE010000067.1 coordinate 7,548, forward strand.
GCACCCAACTGTGACCTTAGAAAATCTAGCAATTTGCCGCGCCGCTGGCAAAGCTATGGTGATTGGCACCACAGGTTTTACTGAGGCCGAGCGCGAGCAATTGGCTAGCGCTGCCGAAGATATTGCGATTGTGTTTGCTGCTAACTTTAGTGTCGGTGTCAACCTGTGCTTGAAGTTGCTGGATACTGCCGCACGGGTGTTGGGTGATGATGCTGATATTGAAATTATTGAAGCGCACCACCGCCATAAAGTTGATGCGCCATCGGGCACAGCTTTGCGCATGGGGGAGGTGGTTGCTGCAGCCTTGGGGCGTGATCTAGCCGAAGTGGCCGTCTATGGCCGCGAGGGACAAACCGGCGCTCGTGAGCGTGAAACCATTGGTTTTGCTACGGTGCGTGCTGGTGATGTGGTAGGTGATCATACCGTGCTGTTTGCCGCAGACGGTGAGCGCGTGGAAATTACCCACAAAGCTTCGAGCCGCATGACCTTCGCCAAAGGCGCAGTACGCTCAGTGCAGTGGCTCAAAGATAAGCCTGCCGGGCTGTACGATATGCAGGATGTATTGCAGTTAAAATAATTAATTTGAGTGCTTCCGGTTAATTTAAAAAACCCGTACAATTACGTTTTAGTGAATCCACTAAAGAAGTGCGCCCAAATGAAGATACTTGAAAGCGGAATGATGTCAACTCACGTCATTCCGCTTTTTTGTACGCAAAATGTGTGCACACCAAGCTAAATTACCGGAGGTCTGCTTGACTAAGCCAGCCATACTCGCCCTTGCTGACGGCAGCATTTTTCGCGGCGACGCCATTGGAATTGACGGGCAAACTGTTGGTGAGGTGGTGTTTAATACTGCCATGACCGGCTATCAGGAAATCCTAACTGATCCATCCTATGCTCGCCAATTAGTGGCGTTAACCTACCCGCATATCGGTAATACCGGTACCACTCCAGAAGATGCAGAGTCATCGCAGGTGTGGGCGGCGGGATTGATTATTCGCGACTTACCATTGCTCGCAAGCAGCTGGCGCGATAAACAGCCATTGGGTGAGTATTTAAAAGACAATAAAATTGTTGCCATTGCCGGCATTGATACACGCCGCTTAACGCGCATTTTGCGTGAGACGGGTGCGCAAAGTGGTTGTATTCTGGCTGGTGCAGATGCCAGCGCCGAGCGCGCGCTAGAAATAGCCCGGGGCTTTGCTGGTTTGCAAGGTTTGGATTTGGCGCAAGAAGTCAGTACCGAGACAACCTATGAGTGGCGCTCAGCGCCTTGGCAGCTGCAGACAGACAGTCACCCCACAGTACCTGCTGAGCAGCTGCCTTACCATGTTGTGGTCTATGATTACGGGGTCAAGCGTAATATTTTACGGGTGTTGGTTGCGCGCGGCTGCCGCTTAACAGTGGTGCCAGCACACACCCCAGCCAGCGAAGTTTTGGCGCTGAATCCGCACGGTGTTTTTCTCTCCAATGGCCCAGGTGATCCTGAGCCTTGTGATTATGCTGTCAGTGCCATTAAGGAAATTCTGCAGACAGATATTCCTGTTTTTGGCATCTGCCTAGGGCATCAGCTTTTGGCATTGGCCTCTGGCGCACGCACCATGAAAATGGTTAACGGCCATCATGGTGCTAATCACCCAGTACAAGACCTGAAAACGGGCATGGTGATGATCACCAGTCAAAACCATGGCTTTGCGGTGGATAAAGACAGCCTGCCCGCGAATTTAAAAGCGACGCACACGTCATTGTTTGATCAAACCTTACAAGGTATTGAGCGCACTGATAAAGCCGCTTTTGGTTTTCAAGGTCACCCAGAAGCCAGCCCCGGCCCTAACGATGTCAGCTCTTTGTTCGATCGCTTTGTTGCCGCCATGGCCGCGCAGCGCTAGGGGATAGTCGTGATGCTACCTAGCTTGGGAATCACTGATCTGTGGACTTATGTTCTCGGTACAGTGTTTGTGGTGTTGTTGCCGGGACCCAACTCTTTGTTTGTCTTGGCAACCGCAGCCCAAGCAGGTATTGCCTCGGGTTATAAAGCAGCCTGTGGGGTGTTTCTCGGTGATACCATTCTGATGACCTTATCAGCGCTGGGTATCGCCTCGTTACTGCGCACTGAGCCTATGTTTTTTCTGCTGTTAAAGTACTTGGGCGCTGCTTACTTATGCTGGCTGGGTATCAATATGCTGATCGCAGCATTACGTTCAATGCGTCGCTCACCCCAGGTGGTGGCTGAGATACAGCAGCAAAAACCAGCCTCGCGGCCCATGCGTAAAGCTTTTTTGCTGAGCATGTCTAACCCGAAAGCGATTTTGTTCTTTGTCTCCTTTTTTATTCAATTCGTTGACCCAGGTTACGCCCACCCTGGTGTATCGTTTTTAGTGCTGGGACTGATTGTGCAGCTGGTAAGCTGCATGTATCTCAGCCTGTTAATTTTTACCGGTGCTCGCTTAGCGCAATGGTTTCGCCAGCGGCAACGCTTGGCAAGCGGCGCATTAAGTGGAGTGGGCGCCATGTTTGTCGGCTTTGGCGTGAAGCTGGCCACTGCAACCCTGTCCTAACATTACGAGAATCCCATGCCAAAACGCACAGATATTAAAAGCATCCTCATCATCGGCGCAGGTCCAATTGTTATTGGGCAGGCCTGTGAATTTGACTATTCCGGTGCGCAAGCCTGTAAAGCCTTACGTGAAGAAGGCTACCGAGTTATTTTAGTCAACTCCAATCCAGCCACCATCATGACTGACCCGGCCATGGCTGATGCCACCTATATCGAACCGATTAAGTGGCAGACAGTGGCGAAAATCATTGAGAAAGAGCGCCCCGACGCTTTATTGCCCACTATGGGTGGGCAGACAGCATTGAACTGTGCCTTAGATTTAGAGCGCGAAGGTGTTCTGGAAAAGTTTGGCGTGGAGATGATCGGTGCCAATGCTGACACCATCGATAAGGCTGAAGATCGCTCGCGTTTTGACCAAGCCATGACCGCCATTGGCCTCGCTTGTCCGCGTTCCGGCATCGCCCATAGCATGGAAGAAGCGTACAAAGTGCAAAGTGAAGTCGGCTTTCCTTGCATTATTCGTCCAAGTTTCACCATGGGCGGCACGGGCGGCGGCATTGCTTACAATCGAGAAGAGTTTGAAGAGATCTGCACCCGCGGTTTAGACTTATCCCCAACCAAAGAATTGTTGATCGATGAATCGCTGATTGGTTGGAAAGAGTACGAAATGGAAGTGGTGCGCGACAAAAATGATAACTGCATTATTGTCTGCTCCATTGAAAACTTTGATCCGATGGGTGTGCATACCGGTGACTCTATCACCGTAGCGCCGGCACAAACCTTGACCGATAAAGAATACCAAATCATGCGTGATGCCTCGTTGGCGGTGATGCGTGAAATTGGCGTAGAGAGCGGTGGCTCCAACGTGCAGTTTGGTATCGATCCAAAAGACGGGCGTATGGTGGTGATTGAAATGAATCCGCGGGTCTCGCGCTCATCGGCTTTGGCCTCGAAAGCCACCGGCTTCCCCATTGCTAAAATCGCGGCGAAACTGGCGGTTGGTTACACCTTAGATGAGCTGCAGAACGACATCACTGGCGGTCGCACCCCGGCATCTTTCGAGCCGTCAATTGACTATGTTGTTACTAAAATCCCCCGCTTTACCTTTGAAAAGTTCCCCAAAGCTGATGCGCGCTTAACCACGCAAATGAAGTCCGTGGGTGAGGTTATGGCCATTGGTCGCACTTTCCAAGAGTCGTTGCAGAAAGCTTTGCGCGGTTTGGAAGTGGGCGTTAACGGTCTAGATCCAATTTTGGATCTGAATGATCCAGAAGCTGCGGCGATATTACGCCGTGAGCTAACTGTGCCTGGGGCTGATCGCATTTGGTATGTGGCCGATGCCATGCGTTTTGGCATGACCCGCAATGAAATTTACGAACTCACCAAAATCGATCATTGGTTCTTAGTGCAGATGGAAGATCTAGTGCACGAGGCTGAGCGCTTAAAAACCGTGGGCCTTGCGCAAATTGATGCCGCGCAGATGTTTAAGCTCAAGCGCAAAGGTTTCAGTGATGCCCGTTTAGCAGAGTTACTCGGTGTGTCTGAGAAAAACCTGCGCAGTCGCCGTCATCAGCTCAATATTTTCCCAGTCTATAAGCGGGTGGATACCTGTGCGGGTGAGTTTGCCACTGATACCGCTTACATGTATTCCACTTATGAGGAAGAGTGTGAAGCCCAGCCCAGTTCGCGCGATAAGATCATGATTCTTGGTGGCGGCCCGAACCGCATTGGTCAGGGAATTGAGTTTGACTATTGCTGTGTGCACGCCGCATTGGCCATGCGCGAAGACGGTTATGAGACCATTATGGTCAACTGCAACCCAGAAACTGTTTCCACTGACTATGACACCTCAGATCGCCTGTATTTTGAGCCGGTGACTTTGGAAGATGTGTTGGAAATCGTCCGTGTCGAAAAACCCGTGGGCGTGATTGTGCAGTACGGTGGGCAAACCCCATTGAAAATTTGCCGTGAACTGGAAGCCGCCGGTGTACCCATTATTGGTACCAGCCCAGATGCCATTGACCGTGCCGAAGACCGTGAGCGCTTCCAGCAAATGGTTGAGCGCTTAGGTTTGCGTCAGCCACAAAACGCTACCGCGCGTAGCGAAGAAGAAGCCATTAGCGCCTCCAAAGAAATTGGTTATCCGCTGGTGGTGCGTCCTTCATACGTGCTGGGCGGGCGGGCGATGGAGATCGTCTATGACGAAGAAGAGCTCAAGCGCTACATGCGTGAAGCGGTGCAAGTCTCCAATGACAGCCCAGTGCTGCTGGATCACTTCCTGAACCGCGCCATTGAAGTGGACGTGGATGCGGTGTGTGATGGTGAGATCGTGGTGATTGGTGCGATTATGCAGCACATTGAGCAGGCAGGGGTACACTCCGGTGACTCTGCGTGCTCATTGCCGCCTTATTCATTGCCAGCGCACATTCAAGATGAGATTCGTGATCAGGTCCGCCGCATGGCGTTAGAGCTGGGTGTGTTAGGCTTGATGAACGTGCAAATGGCGGTGCAGGGCGAAGATATCTATGTGATTGAAGTCAACCCTCGAGCTTCGCGCACCGTACCTTTTGTGTCGAAGTGCATTGGCGAGTCGCTGGCTAAAGTCGCTGCACGGGTGATGGCTGGTAAGACTTTGACGGAGCTTAACTTCACCAAAGAAATCATTCCGCCGTTCTTTAGTGTTAAAGAAGCCGTCTTCCCCTTTGCTAAATTCCCAGGTGTTGATACGATCCTTGGGCCAGAGATGAAATCCACCGGTGAGGTGATGGGGGTTGGTGACAGCTTCGCGGAAGCCTTTGCCAAGTCGCAAATGGGTGCCGGCGAAGTGCTGCCAACCAGCGGCTGTGCTTTTATCAGTGTGCGCGAAGATGACAAACCTTTTGCTGCAGCATTGGCCGGTGATTTAATTGCTTTGGGCTTTACTATAGTCGCCACGCTAGGAACTGCTAAACTCATTGAGGCGGCAGGCCATAATGTGCGCCGTGTAAATAAAGTGACTGAAGGTCGTCCGCACATTGTTGATATGATCAAGAATGATGAAGTGACCTTAGTCATCAATACTACCGAGGGGCGTCAGTCTATTGCTGATTCCTTCTCGATTCGTCGAAACGCTCTGCAACGAAAAGTCTATTTCTCCACTACTTTAGCGGGTGGCCAGGCTGTTTGTGAGGCGCTTAAATTCGGTCCAGAAAAGACCGTGCGTCGCTTGCAGGACTTGCATTCAGGAATTAATGCGTGACTAAATTTCCAATGACCATCCAGGGCGCTCGCGCCTTGGAGGATGAGCTTAAGCATCTTAAAACAGTGATGCGTCCACAAATCACCGCAGCCATTGCGACTGCGCGTGAGTTGGGCGATTTATCAGAAAACGCTGAGTACCATGCCGCCCGTGAGCAGCAGGGTATGAGTGAGGCGCGTATTCGTGATATCGAAGGGCGCTTATCTGCTGCACAAATCATTGATGTGACCACTATTCCATATTCTGGAAAAGTGTTTTTTGGGACCACAGTGACCATTCTTAATGTCGAAACTGATGAGGAATTAACTTATCAGATCGTTGGTGAGGATGAGGCTGACTTTAAACTCGGCAAGATATCGGTTACCTCGCCCATTGCCCGTGCTTTAGTGGGTAAGGAAGAGGGCGCTGTTGTTGTGGTGCAAACCCCAGGCGGTTTGATCGAGTATGAAATCGTCGAGGTTCGCCATATCTAGCATTGCTCCCTTGCGGGCCGGCGCAATCACTTGGCAGCTTGCACAAGTGTTTTGGGTGGGCGGCATTTGGATTATGCACTTTGTTTTGCTGAAGGCGCTGGAGAAAATCGGTTTTGCCAGTATCTTGGTGCAAGAGGTCGCGTTATATACGCGGCCTTTGCTGGTTGGGATCGCTTTAGCGTGTGTCTTACTGCAGCTCATGGTGCTTAAACAGGCTATGCCTGCGCGCCAGTTGCTGAAAGATTTGCGTGGCCAGCTCTTGCTGGTATCTGCTGCTTTGGCGGTGAGCTATTTTGTTACGCAAAATCTGTGGCCGGCTGCGCAGTATTGGCTGGCTTACAGTTACTTAGCGCTGGGAATGTGTGGACTGTTACTGGTTATTCAGCCTGTGCCCTTAGCCTATCCAGCTCTGCGTTCATCATAGATGTTAGTGAGCTGGATAGTTGTGGCTAAGTTTAAATGTTGTAACGCAGTACGTTAGACAGGTTTTTATTTGGCTGAGGGTTCTTGCGATAAATTAATGCAACTTTACCGATGCTTTGTACCAAAACGCTGCTGCTTTTTTGGCATAATTCATCGATGATGGCTTTACGGTCATCGCGCTCCGCAAGGCGCAGCTGAATTTTAATGAGCTCATGGTCGTGCAAAGCGCGATCCAGCTCAGCCAGAACCCCTTCGGTTAAACCGTTATCAGCCACCGTAACAATCGGCTTTAGGTGATGGCCGATGGATTTAAATTGTTTCTTTTGCTCTTGTGTGAGCGTCATAATCGACCTCTGAGTCGTAACATTGAATGAAGGTGGGTAGTTTACCTGACCTGAAGCTTAAGAGGTATTCTGTGGCTCGATCTAAAAGCAGTCAGCGCTGGCTAACTGAACATTTTAATGACCCATTTGTGAAAATGGCGCATAAAGATGGTTACCGCTCCCGTGCGAGCTATAAATTATTAGAGATCCAAGAAAAAGACCGTATTTTACGCCCTGGCATGACGGTCATTGACTTGGGCAGTACGCCAGGTGGTTGGTCGCAAGTGACCAGTCGCGTGGTCGGTGATGATGGTACGTTAATCGCATCAGACATCCTGCCCATGGACAGTATTGCTGGCGTAACTTTTATTGAGGGCGACTTTACTGAGCAAAGTGTCTTTGATGAAATTATTGCAGCAGTGGGAAATAAGCCGGTAGACCTTGTTATTTCCGATATGGCCCCCAATATGAGTGGTATACGTATCGCCGATCAAGCATCGGCGATGTACTTATGTGAACTGGCTCTGGATTTAGCATCTAAGGTCTTACGTCCCGGCGGTGATTTTTTAATTAAAATCTTCCACGGTGAAGGTTTTGATGAGTATCTGCGTGATGTGCGTGGACGTTTTGAAAAGGTGCAAATGCGCAAGCCAAGTTCATCCCGTGACCGCTCACGAGAACAGTACCTCCTAGCGCGGGGTATGCATGCGGTGGATGACGATGCTTAATTGAAGTGTTTAAATGTATTGTTACAGGACAAACATACGCAGAGCGTCAATGTGTAGTAAGTTTGTTATATGTAATTGACGTATTTGTTGCGGTTGTTGCAGCAGAGGGTATATAGAAGTGAACGATATGACTAAAAACCTCCTATTGTGGTTGGTTATCGCTGCTGTCCTAGTGACCGTAATGAATAATTTTTCCTCGCAGAGCGAAGCGGGCAAGCTGAATTACAGCACCTTTATTGAAGAGGTGAAGTCTGGACGTGTTGAGCAAGTGACCGTTGACGGCTTTGTGATTACAGGTAAGCGTGCAGACGGTAGTGTGTTTGAAACAGTGCGCCCAGCGATTCAAGACAATGGCTTGATGGGTGACTTGCTAGAGCACAATGTTAGCGTGGTTGGTAAGCAGCCAGAGCGCCAGAGCATGTGGATGCAGCTTTTAGTTGCCAGCTTCCCAATTCTGATTATTTTAGCTGTAGTAATGTTCTTTATGCGTCAGATGCAAGGCGGCGCTGGCGGTAAAGGCGGGCCCATGAGCTTTGGCAAAAGCAAAGCGCGCTTAATGGCCGAAGATCAAATTAAAACCACACTGGCAGATGTTGCCGGTTGTGATGAAGCCAAAGAAGAAGTCGGCGAAATTGTTGAGTTCTTACGCGATCCCAGCCGTTTCCAGCGCTTAGGTGGCAAAATCCCCCGTGGCGTATTGATGGTGGGGCAGCCTGGTACGGGTAAAACCTTATTGGCGAAAGCCATTGCCGGTGAAGCAAAAGTACCGTTCTTTACTATTTCCGGTTCTGACTTCGTAGAAATGTTTGTCGGGGTGGGTGCTTCACGGGTGCGCGATATGTTTGAGCAAGCGAAAAAGCATGCGCCCTGCATTATTTTTATTGATGAGATTGATGCGGTCGGTCGTCACCGTGGCGCTGGTATGGGTGGCGGTAATGATGAGCGTGAGCAGACCTTGAACCAGTTGCTGGTAGAAATGGACGGTTTTGAAGACAATGATGGTGTGATCGTTATTGCTGCGACTAACCGTCCTGATGTGCTAGATCCAGCGTTATTGCGTCCAGGTCGATTTGACCGTCAAGTGGTGGTGGGCTTGCCCGACATCCGTGGTCGCGAGCAGATTTTACTGGTGCATATGCGTAAAGTGCCGGTGCATGATGATGTCGATGCGGCAGTGATTGCCCGTGGTACGCCGGGCTTCTCAGGTGCGGATTTGGCTAACTTGGTCAACGAGGCGGCGTTATTTGCGGCGCGTTCTGACAGCCGTTTAGTCACCATGCAAGAACTTGAGATGGCTAAAGATAAAATCATGATGGGTGCTGAGCGCAAATCCATGGTGATGTCAGAAAAAGAAAAGCTCAATACTGCCTATCACGAAGCGGGTCATGCCATTGTTGGTCGCTTAGTGCCAGAGCATGATCCAGTGTATAAAGTGTCGATTATTCCCCGTGGCCGTGCGCTGGGGGTGACTATGTTCTTGCCGGAAGAAGATCGCTATAGCTTATCGAAGCGCGGTTTGATCAGTCAGATTTGCTCACTGTACGGCGGCCGTATTGCTGAGGAAATGACTCTTGGCTTTGACGGTGTCACCACGGGTGCATCGAACGACATTATGCGCGCGACGCAATTGGCGCGGAACATGGTGACCAAATGGGGCTTGTCTGAGAAGCTTGGTCCGTTGATGTATGAAGAGGATGAAAACGAAGGTTATTTAGGTCGTTCTGGCGGTGGTGCAAGTAACGTCTCAGGCGAAACAGCCAAGTTAATTGACCAAGAAATACGCGAGATTATTGACGAGTGCTACGGCACTGCGACTAAAATTTTGCATGATAATCGCGATAAGTTAGAAGCAATGGCTTTAGCACTTATGAAGTATGAAACCATTGATAGCGATCAGATTGACGATATTATGTCGGGCCGTGAGCCGCGCGAACCAAAAGACTGGGGAGACAGCGGCTCGGCAGGTAAGCCCAGCGCGCAAGCTGAGCCTAAAGACAATGCGCCAAGGCCAGATGCGCCCATTGGTGGGCCGGCCGGCGAACACTAAGAGGCAGTTAACGGGCGCTAATCAGCGCCCGTTTCAATAGTACAGAACACTAAGGCAGACTATGCACGTCACCGCAAATCCTGTTTTACACTGTGGTAAACAGGTTCTTGATTTATCCCGCGCCCATGTAATGGGTATCCTGAATGCAACCCCAGATTCGTTTTCTGATGGTGGTCGTGATGCCACTTTGGCTGCAGCGTTACAGCGTGCTTTAGCAATGGTGGCCGATGGTGCAAGCATCATTGATATTGGTGGTGAATCAACCCGACCTGGGGCAGCAGCGGTGAGTGTGCAGCAAGAGCTGGATCGAGTGGCACCCTTGGTTGAGTTGATCGCGGCAGAAAGTGATGTGATTATTTCTGTCGATACCTCAACACCTGCAGTCATCACTGAAACTGCGCGCTTAGGTGCGGGGCTAATCAATGATGTGCGCTCTTTGCAGCGTGAGGGGGCGCTTACGGCTGCAGCTGCAACGGGCTTGCCCGTATGCCTTATGCACATGCGTGGAGAGCCACAAACCATGCAAGATGCGCCACATTACGAGGATGTGGCCGCTGAAGTGATGCTTTTTTTGCAGCAGCGTATGGCCGCTTGTGCGCAGGTAGGGATTGCTCCTGAGCGTATTGTGCTTGACCCAGGCTTTGGTTTCGCAAAAAATCTACAACACAATTATGAGTTGTTTCAGCGTCTGCCCGAGTTGTGGCAGTTGCAGCGACCTTTGTTGGTCGGTGTCTCGCGTAAGAGCATGGTGGGTAATGTTGTGCATAAGCCAGTTGATCAGCGTTTGTCTGGCAGTTTAGCCTTGGCGGTGATGGCCTTAGAGCGCGGGGCAAAAATTTTACGTGTGCATGATGTGGCAGAGACCATGGATGTGCTGAAAATATTTAATGCGGTGCAGTCCGCGGCAAAGGAATAATAAAATGGCGAGAAAGTATTTTGGCACTGACGGTATTCGTGGGCATGTGGGTACGCACCCGATAACCCCAGAGTTTATGCTGAAGCTCGGTTGGGCGGCAGGCATGGCGTTTCGTAAGCAAGGTAAGTGCCGTATTTTAGTGGGCAAAGACACCCGTATTTCTGGCTATATGTTTGAGTCGGCACTGCAGGCTGGATTATCTGCCGCCGGTGCTGATGTGATGTTATTAGGTCCAATGCCGACGCCGGCGGTAGCGTATTTGGCGCGAACGTTTCAAGCAGA
>JAAYTE010000335.1 GCA_012518175.1 Gammaproteobacteria bacterium
CTAAAACTGCGCTCTTTGATCAGTTTCCGTGGACTGATCATATGGAAAGTGGGGTGTTGTTGGAGCGCAAATAACTCGGACAACAGCGGTCAAGTAGACCCCTTGGTCGTTGCCCGCAGCACTCAATCAGTAAACACAGACTCGCTCAACTCCTCGTATAGGCTGCAGACACTTGCGCCTGCTGGGGTTCGCTACACCTGCAATAGGCTAATAAGCAACGTATTGATACGCTGCAACTATGCGCTGTTCTTGCTGACATTTAAAAGCACAATACTGTGAGTTTAGCGTGATGCGTCTGCTGCTATTGCGGCTCTTCCTTCAACGAGCTCATCCTGAGCTCAATTCGGGCGCTGCGCCATCCATGGCTGCGCTTGACGCCACAACAGCGGCAGACGCAAGCAACCTTTTGCAGTGTCTGCTCGTTCGCAATAGCTCGTCTGATCCAGTCTGAACCAACCTTCATCAACCAAAGTCAACCGGAGACAATCCGTTGCTATTCGTTGCTATTCGTTGCTATTCGTTGAGTTTTAGTGGGCTCTGAACGACTTCTGAGTGGTTTAGATTTGGCTGGATGCAGATGGAGTTTGTCGAGACGCTCGATTGAGCTTACCGCTGAATTTTTACTATGCGCAGCGGCAGCACCTGTGCTCTGCAACCTGGGTGCTGCCTGTTGCTCAGTAAGTCCTTACAGATTAGGTGTCCAGGTGACGCCTAACAGTACGGTGAAACGGTCTTCGCGGTAGCCGTAAGTTTCGCCTTCATAACTGTATAAAGCGCGGGTGTAATCCTTATCAAAGATATTGGCTAGACGTAAATCAACTCCCAGATCATGAGTTGCTTGCCAGCTGCCGCGTAGATCTAAAGTGCCGAAGCCAGCGATTTTTTGATTATTGCCTTCATCATTAAAACTCTTGCTTTCTGCATGCCAAGTACCACCTATACCAAACACACCTAACTGCTTATCTAAGTCATAGCTTAAAGTGCGCTTGGCCACGCGCTGCAACTGATGTCCAGTTTTACGATCACGCGGATCGATGAAGCTGATGCTCAGCGCCCCGTCAGCACCATAAAACTCATGCTGCAAAGATGCTTCAAAACCGTTAATACGAGCCTTATCAACGTTTTCCATGCCACCAACCCAAGTTACTGGATCACTCTCATATACAATCAGGTCACGGATATTAGTACGGTACAACGATGCTTCTAAAGCAACCGTATCTGCCAACTGACTACGCCATTGCAACTCATAACTTTTCGATTTCTCAGCTTTTAGATTGGGGTTGGAACCCCAAGATGCTGGGCCGTAAATATCACTTAGCGACCCTGCTCTAAAGCCTTCAGAGTACGAAAGAATAAACTCATTGGCTTGGCCTACAGGAATACTCAACGCAGCGTTCCAAGTGTTTTCACTACCAAATTGTTGGTTTTTATCGTGACGCAAACCAAGCTCTGTGCCAAACAGATCACCTTTATAGTTATGCTGAATAAAAGCAGCTTGGTTCCAACGACTATCCTTGTCATACACTGTGTTGGAGTCTGTGCGTACCCTTTCTTTCGAATAATCGGCGCCAGCACGGAGTGTGTGCTCATCATTCAGCTGGAAGGTATTCAACCAAGCTGCAGAATCACGATAACTATTAATATCATAAGCACTAAACGGGCTATCTAACTTATCTCTACCTTTCAGTTTGTCTTCGCTATAACCCAGCTCTAGGCGGCTCAGCCACTGCTCAGTCGCTTGCAACTCAACAAAAGTAGATACAACGCTACCAGCAAACTCAATATACTCATCAGTTCCTACTGCTACAGGCCAACCACTACCAGATGGATTATCTATTTCTGTTTTACCGCGCTGATCTAATACATTTATCCCTGCAGTTAATTGCTCGTTAAAGGCATGGGACAAACTAAAGCTCACAGATTTATTGCGGTACGCATCGTGGTCAGAATCAGACGGGAAAGATTTATTCGTTCGATCAAACCCAGTCATTTCATCGAGGCTCGCACTCAAGTTAAAGCGCGTATTTTGATCACCGCCTGAGACCCCTGCACTGCGCTCCCAGACCCCTTTGTTACCCGCTGCAACTCGCACGCGACCATGCAAGCCTTCGCCGGCACTACGGCGTGTAAAGATCTGAATCACTCCGCCAATGGCGTCTGAACCATACATAGCAGAATGCGGACCGCGTAAAACCTCAACCCGTTCGATTTGCTCAAGATTTAAATGATCTAACGCACCGTTAGCGCCACCAGCGGTTACAGAACCAACACGAACACCATCAATCAACACCAAGGTTTGTGCAGTTTTCGTACCGCGAATAAAAACCCCTGTCTGGCTGCCACGGCCACCGGACTGTTGAACCTGCACACCTGGTACTCGATTTAATAAGTCCGGCACATTCACAGGTTGTAAGCGGTCAATATCAGCGCGGGTAAATACGGTCACCGCCGCCATTGTATCTGTGCGCTCTTCGGCGGCACGGTTGGCGGTGATAACTGTGTTAGAAAGTTTTAAAACATCTTCAGTGCTGTCGGCAACTGCGTATAGCGTTGATGCAGGCAATAGCGCTACGGCAAGCGCAAGGCGGGATAATTTCATTGAATTTGAATCCTCAAAAATAAAGCTAATTTTTTGAGGAGGGCAGAAACAAGCGCACAAAAAGAGCACGGCACTTGACGGTGCCGCCCTCCGCAACACCCGTCGAAATCCGTAAGGCAGGTCTACGGGCTAACGAATGCACTTGCTCACCTTCCCAGCTTGGCAGCCAGTGGTTATTGAACAAGCGTGCGTCTACAACGCATCGTTTACCGTTGCGGGGGCAGCGTAAGTCGGTAAATACCGCTTAACTTCCCTTTTCAGGCTGACAGAATCAGCGCACCTTACAGAATCAAAGTGCGCGCACAATAGACCTACCAGCAGCACGGGTCAAGTTTTAAGCGTTATTGCTGCGACCAGCGAAACCAGGGATGGCGTAGCGCCCAAATTCAGCCCTGGACGGACTCATTAAGGGAAAAGCAGTGATAGCACTGCAGACCCAACAGCGAATCTAGCAAACCGGTGTTCTTCTAAGCTGGCAAGGGCTGCATTAACATTAAGCCAAACGCTGCTGCACTGCCTGCAAAATACCCGCGCTATCTAAGCCACATTCAGCGAGCATTTGCCCTGGCTGAGCATGCTCCACATAGATATCCGGCAAACCCAATTGCAAGAGTGGTACGGCCAACTGCTCTGCAGCTAAAAACTCACCAACAGCACTGCCAGCACCGCCCATTACCGCATTTTCCTCAATGCTGACAAACAATTGATGCTCTGCAGCTAAGCGCTTAATCAATGCCTCATCGAGCGGCTTTACAAAACGCATGTCCACCACAGTGGCGTCTAACTGCTCGGCCGCTGTTAATGCTGCAGCAAGCTGCACACCAAAGACTAAAAACGCTACACCTTGCCCTTCGCGGCGCACCACGCCTTTACCCAGGGGGACAGGCTCTAAACTAGTACTGATAGGTGCATTAGGCCCAGTGCCGCGGGGGTAGCGAACAGCCGCAGGTCCCACATGCTGATAACCAGTATTGAGCAATAAGCGCAGTTCATTCTCATCGCTGGGCGTCATGACCACCATATTAGGGATGCAGCGCAGATAAGATATATCAAAGCTGCCAGCATGGGTCGGGCCGTCTTCACCCACTAAACCCGCGCGGTCTACAGCAAACAGCACATCCAGATCTTGCACCGCCACATCATGAATCAATTGATCATAAGCGCGCTGCAAAAATGTGGAGTAAATCGCCACCACAGGTTTAGCCCCTTCACAGGCCATTCCCGCTGCCAAAGTCACCGCATGTTGCTCAGCAATGGCCACATCAAAGTAACGCTGCGGATACTGCTCACTAAAAGCAATCATATCCGAGCCTTCTTTCATGGCTGGGGTAATGCCCAGCAAGCGCTCGTCTGCAGCGGCCATATCACACAGCCACTGGCCAAAGACGGCGGAATAACGTGGCCCTGCGGGTTTGCTCGGAGCCTGTGTTGTCTTACTAATGGCGTGGTAAGCAATGGGGTCGTGCTCAGCAGGTGCAAAGCCCTTGCCCTTTTTCGTCACCACATGTAAAAACTGCGGCCCTTCTAACTCACGCATATTGCGCAAAGTGGCCAACAAAGTGGGTAAGTCATGACCGTCAATTGGCCCGATATAATTCCAGCCCAACTCTTCAAACATAATGCCCGGCGCTAAAATGCCTTTAGCGTGCTCTTCAGTTTTACGGGCTATTTCCCAGGCACCGGGCAAGCGCGAGAGAATTTTCTTACTGCCTTCACGCATGGTTGAGTAGGTGCGGCTGGTGAGAATTTTTGCCAAATGATTGGATAAGCCGCCGACGTTATTAGAAATCGACATATCGTTATCGTTGAGGATAACCAACATATCAGCACCGGTTTCTGGGGCATGATTTAAGGCTTCATAAGCCATCCCTGCAGTCATGGCACCATCACCAATCACCGCCACAGTTTTACGCGCTGAGCCTTGTAGTTTAGCAGCCACTGCCATGCCTAATGCGGCACTGATGGACGTACTGGAATGCCCTACACCAAAGGTATCGTACGGGCTTTCACAGCGGCGCGGGAAAGCAGCTATACCATCTTTCTGGCGCAAACTGAGCATCTGTTCACGGCGCCCGGTCAATACTTTATGCGGATACGCTTGATGGCCCACATCCCATACTAAGCGGTCATCTGGGGTATCAAACACATAATGCAGAGCCACAGTTAATTCGACAACGCCTAAGCCTGCAGCAAAATGACCACCGGTCTGCCCCACGCTCCATAAGATAAACAGGCGTAGCTCATCGGCCAATGTAAGTAGCTCTGCTTCAGATAGCATACGCAGCTCAGTGGGCGTTAAAGCACGGTCTAGCAGTGGCGTAATCGGGCGTTCAGCAGGTATTTCATGAAAAGTCGTAGGCATTGAAATATCGTGTTAATTCATCAAGAGGTGGAAGTTTACCTTAAAGTGTCCAAAGTCCACAGTGCTGCAAGGTTTTATCAAAGTTTTAGTCAGCTTTGTCTGTTTTTTAGCGGCCGGTAGCGGCCTCGCTGGGCAAGTCTGCTAAAGTAACCTTGAGCTTTAAATTACCGAATACCTTCAGGACACAGCAGGCCGCAAGATGATTGCAAGCATGTTATTAAATGACACCACCCTGTTTTGGGGCTGGTTATTATACGGCCCAATTTTACTGTATGCCGCTTGGCGTGCACCTTGGGTAGAGTTATTCAGCGACAACCGCCGCCAACATTTACTCTTTGGCACTGTGTTGGTGCTCTGCATTCTCTGGCTGGTCAGGCGTGATTTCCCCAGCGGGCTCTCTTTTCACTTTATTGGCATGACCGCAGTAACTTTATTGCTGGACTGGCCACTGGCAATTTTAGCTGGTTTTATTGCCCAACTGGCCTTGCTCAGCCTCGGCAAGCAAGAGTTCAACGTTTTGGGTATCAACGGGCTACTCTTAATTATTCTGCCCGTATTTATTGCACACAGCTGCGCCAAAGCCATTGAGCGTTTACAACCTGAAAACCTCTTTGTTTATATCTTTTTCTCTGGCTTTTTCCCTGCCGCGCTCACCGCTGTACTCTGCATTTTATGCAGCACCTTTTTACTCTGGAGCAATGGCATTTATCAATTCCCACCATGGTTGGATGGTTTTTCTGGCATGGTTTTATTGGTGGCTTTCCCAGAAGCCTTTATTAACGGGATGGCCGTCACTGCATTTGTAGTGTTTAAGCCGGAATGGTTAGAAACCTTTAACTACAGTCGCTACCTGCAAGCCCCCTGGAAAGATGAACCTGACCAGTAAGCGCAGCGCACCAATGAGCTGCACCCAACCAGCGCAGCTGACGAATAAGGAAGTGCCTATGAAACTTTTGCTGACTGGCGGTGCTGGTTTTATTGGCTCGGCAGTAATTCGCCATATTCTCGCGCACAGTCAGGATTCAATCGTCAACCTTGATAAACTTACTTATGCGGGCAATCTTGAGTCACTCACCGAGGTTAGTGACAACCCTCGCTATAGCTTTGTCCAGGCGGATATTTGTGACCCTGCGGCACTGCAGCAAATCTTTGCCAAACATCAGCCCGATGCGGTGATGCACTTAGCTGCCGAGTCACACGTTGACCGCTCCATTGACGGCCCAGCAGAGTTTATTACAACCAATATTGTCGGCACCTATCAGCTATTAGAGGCTGCACGCTTTTATTGGCAACAACTGGATAGCCAGCGCCAACAAGCCTTTCGCTTTCATCATATTTCAACTGATGAGGTCTATGGCGACTTGCCTCACCCTAACGACAGCCAAGCAGCCGCTTCGCAGCTGTTCACCGAAACAACCGCCTACGCACCCAGCTCACCCTATAGCGCCAGTAAAGCCAGCTCTGATCATTTAGTCCGTGCTTGGCAGCGTACTTACGGCTTACCGGTACTGCTCAGCAACTGTTCAAATAACTATGGGCCTTACCAGTTCCCAGAAAAGCTGATTCCTTTGGTAATTCTAAATGCTCTAAAAGGAAAGCCTATACCGATTTACGGCAGCGGCGATCAAATTCGCGACTGGCTTTATGTAGCCGATCATGCGCATGCACTCTACACCGTACTGCGCACCGGCAAAGTTGGCGAGACCTACAATATTGGCGGCCATAATGAAAAACAAAACATTGAGGTCGTCCGCAGCATTTGCACGCTACTTGACGAGCTGGCCCCAGCTGCACAGCGCAAGCTAACGGCTGCCGACGGCTCAACATTAACCAGCTACAGCAGCCTAATCAGCCATGTTAGCGAGCGCCCAGGGCATGATCGCCGCTACGCTATTGATGCCAGTAAAATTCAACATGAACTGGGCTGGGTGCCTGCCCACACCTTTGCATCAGGCTTAAGAAAAACCGTGCAATGGTATCTCGATAACCCGACCTGGTGTCAGCGGGTGCAAGACGGTAGCTACCAAGGTGAACGCCTAGGAGTACAACAATGACCGCGCACACAACCAAAGGCATCATTTTAGCCGGTGGTTCTGGCTCACGCTTACACCCCATCACCCTAGGCGTATCTAAGCAGCTCTTACCGATTTACGATAAACCGATGATTTATTACCCATTATCGGTTCTGATGCTGGCAGGCATTCGTGAAGTGTTAATTATCTCTACGCCAGATGATGTGCCTCACTTTAAAAAACTTCTCGGGGATGGCAGTCAATTTGGTCTTGAGTTGAGCTACGCCGAGCAGCCAACACCCGATGGCTTGGCGCAAGCTTTTATTATCGGTGCAGATTTTATTGGTAAAAATAATGTTTGTTTAATTTTGGGCGATAATATCTTTTACGGTTACGGCTTCAGCGGCATGCTGCAACAAGCGGTACAGAAACGTAGCGGCGCAACAATATTTGCTTATCACGTCACTGACCCTGAGCGTTTTGGTGTTGTTGAGTTTTCTGCAAGTGGCCAAGCTCTAGCCATTGAAGAAAAACCTGCACACGCTAAATCCA
>JAAYTE010000068.1 GCA_012518175.1 Gammaproteobacteria bacterium
ACTTAACTCAGCAGATTATTAATGTTCTGGACGCATGTGCGGGAACAAAATCACATCGCGGATAGACGCAGAATCCGTTAGCAGCATCACTAAGCGGTCAATCCCAATCCCTTCACCGGCAGTTGGCGGCATGCCGTACTCAAGCGCACGAACAAAATCAGCATCATAATGCATCGCTTCATCATCGCCGGCATCTTTATCAGCTACCTGGGCTAAGAAACGCTCAGCCTGATCTTCAGCATCATTCAACTCAGAATACGCATTGGCAATTTCACGGCCACCAATAAACAATTCAAAGCGATCGGTCACGTTTGGATCATCGTTATTGCGACGGGCCAACGGTGACACCTCAAATGGATACTGAGTAATAAAAGTCGGCTGCTCAAGCTTATGCTCAACAGTTTCTTCAAAAATCATGGTTTGCAGCTTACCAATACCTTCAAAGCCCATCACTTTCGCACCATGCTTTTTCGCCAGCGCGCGGGCTGTGTCAATATCTTCTAAGTCAGCCGCAGTAATCTCCGGGTTGTACTTTAAAATGGAATCAAACAATGAGATGCGCTGGAACGGCTCACCAAAATGGAACACCTTACCTTGGTAAGGCACGTCAGTGCTGCCCAATACTTTTTGCGCCAGCTCACGGAATAACTCCTCGGTGAGATCCATATTATCTTCGTAGTCCGCATAAGCCTGATAGAACTCAAGCATTGTGAACTCCGGATTATGGCGCGTAGACACACCTTCGTTACGGAAGTTACGGTTGATTTCAAACACACGCTCAAAACCACCCACCACTAAACGCTTCAAATACAGCTCAGGGGCGATCCGTAAATACATTGGCAAATCGAGGGCATTATGATGCGTTTCGAAAGGCTTAGCCGCTGCACCACCGGGAATGGTTTGCAGCATTGGTGTTTCCACCTCTAAGAAATCACGCTCAGTTAAAAAGTTACGAATGTGCGCAATCACTTTTGAACGAATTTTAAAGGTTTCACGTACTTCTTCGTTAACAATTAAGTCAACATAACGCTGGCGGTAACGCTGCTCAGTGTCGGTTAAACCATGGTGCTTATCTGGCAGTGGGCGTAGTGATTTAGTGAGTAACTGGACTTGGGTCATATGTACGTATAAATCACCCTTGCCGGAACGCGATAAGGTCCCCTCAACAGCAATAATATCGCCCAGATCCCAAGTTTTAATCTCAGCCAATTTTTCTGCTGGCAAGCCTTTGCGGTCCACATAGACTTGCAAGCGACCGGTCATATCTTGCACCACCATAAAGGCACCGCGATTGAGCATGATACGTCCAGCAATCTTCACCGGTATCGCGGCGCTGACTAATTCTTCTTTAGTTTCATCCACATACGTCTTCTGGATGTCAGCGCAGTAGTGTTCGCGACGAAAATCATTGGGGAATGCATTGCCTTTCGCCCGCTCAATTGCCAGCTTCTCTTTACGCAGGGCAATTAAACGGTTTTCTTCCTCTTGCAACTCATGCTGAGTTAGCGGTTGTTCGCTCATGATGGTATCCACTATTTAATTCAGGTCGCTCGTACAGCGACTGTAAGCACGCACTTGCGCACTGATTACAATACTGGCGTGTCTAGCACGCCGCGGGCCATTACAGCCCTTGTTTCAGGCTCGCTTCTAAAAACTGATTGATCTCACCATCTAACACGGCGTCGCAATTACTTTCTTCAACGTTAGTCCGTAAGTCTTTAATACGCGATTGATCCAAGACGTAAGAACGAATCTGATGACCCCAGCCAATGTCTGATTTGCTGTCTTCCAGCTCTTGTGAAGCAGCTGTACGTTTGGATAACTCCAACTCATACAATTTGGCACGGAGCATTTTCATCGCAGTATCACGGTTGGCATGCTGCGAGCGCTCGTTCTGACAGCTCACCACGGTGTTGGTTGGTACGTGGGTAATGCGTACCGCTGAGTCTGTGGTGTTCACGTGCTGACCACCAGCGCCGGATGAGCGGTAGGTATCAGTGCGTAAATCAGCTGGGTTGATATCAATTTCAATGTTGTCGTCAATTTCTGGCGACACAAACACTGCAGTAAATGAGGTATGACGGCGGTTGCCTGAGTCAAACGGACTTTTACGCACTAAGCGGTGCACTCCAGTTTCGGTACGCAACCAACCAAAAGCATACTCACCTTGAATATGTAGAGTCGCGCCTTTAATACCGGCCACATCACCGGCTGACAACTCCATAATGGTTGCTTTAAAACCGTTATGATCAGCCCAACGCAGATACATCCGCAGTAGAATATTGGCCCAATCCTGTGCCTCAGTACCGCCAGAGCCTGCTTGAATATCCAGATAAGCATTATTGGCATCCATTTCACCACTAAACATCCGGCGAAACTCTAAAGTGCCCAATTGCTCAGCCAAGCGTTCTAGTTCAGCACGTACTTCTTCAACGGCTTCATGGTCGTCTTCCTCAACAGCCATCTCTAACAGTTCCTTAGAGTCCTGTACGCCGTTCTCGAGGTTATCCAATGTTTCTACAACTTGAGCCAGCAAAGCACGCTCGCGACCAAGGTTTTGCGCGTTCTCTGGGTTATTCCAAATCTCAGGATCTTCCAGCTCTCGTTCAACTTCGATTAGACGCTCACGCTTGGTAGCGTAGTCAAAGATACCCCCGAATGACTTGCGTACGCTCGGCTAAGTCATTGATGGTTAAATGGATTGGATTGACTTCCATAACAGACGATTCTCGCTTTATTGAACAATGTAAAAAGGCTAATTGTACCTGAATAAGCAGCCTCTGTGCGCGCATCCAAGCCGCAGCTGTCGCATTTTATTTAAGCAGGTGCCAGGCTCGAAACAATCAGCTGTAAACTCTCATTACCGCGGAATTCATTTACATCTAACGTATAAGCAACCTGCGCTGTTTGAATGCTGGCATTGGGCCAAATATCCAAATCAATATTAAAGGCAATGGCATCCACTGATGGCGCACCTTGGCCACTTTGTAAGACCAGCTTTAAATGTTTTTCTCCGACCAAGCGCTGACTGAGTATTTTAAAATCACCATGAAATAACGGCTCAGGAAAGCGCTGCCCCCAAGGCCCGGCATGACGTAGCTGTTGCGCCAGCTGCATATCAAATTCATGCGCAGCTAAGCTGCCATCGGAGTAAATTCGCCCAGTGAGATCCTCTTCGTTGAGCTGGCGGCGCACCTCTGCATCAAAGGCTTTGGCAAAGGCCAAATAATGTTCTTGCTGCAAAGTCAGCCCCGCAGCCATCGCATGGCCACCAAACTTACTGATTAACTCTGGGAAACGCGCAGCCACAGCGTCCAAGGCATCACGAATATGCAAGCCCGGAACCGAGCGCGCAGAGCCTTTTAACTGGCCATCACCGGCATCGGCAAAAGCAATCACCGGGCGGTGATAACGCTCTTTCATCCGTGAGGCTAAAATGCCAATCACGCCCTGATGCCACTCTGGCTCGAACAAACACAAACCAAAGGGAAGATTATCTAGTGGCAAATCCTTTAGCTGTACCAAGGCTTCGCGCTGCATACCTTGCTCAATGTGCTTACGGTCCTGATTCAACTGATCCAATTGTTGCGCACGCTGCATAGCGCCAGCAGCGTCTTCACAGAGCAAGCACTCAATCCCCAAGCTGATATCGTCTAAACGGCCAGCTGCGTTCAGGCGCGGGCCAACAATAAAACCTAAGTCTGTGGCAACGATGCGCCGGTGATCACGCCGCGCAACTTCTAAAATAGCTCGCAAACCTGGTCGCGCGCGCCCGGCCCGAATCCGCGCCAAACCTTGGTGGACTAGAATCCGGTTATTCGCATCTAACGGCACCACATCAGCCACACTGCCTAAGGCGACTAAATCTAACAGCTCAGCTAAGTTGGGTTCTTGCAGGCCTTGCTCAATAAACCAACCACTGCCACGCAAGTGTGCGCGCAAAGCCAACAAGACATAGAACATCACCCCTACACCAG
The DNA here is from genome assembly GCA_012518175.1 of Gammaproteobacteria bacterium. Lineage (GTDB taxonomy): Bacteria > Pseudomonadota > Gammaproteobacteria > Pseudomonadales > Pseudomonadaceae > Denitrificimonas. Next base: position 3,978 of record JAAYTE010000068.1, read on the forward strand.
CCAAAGCTTTACTGGGAAAGTCACAGCCGGGCTGGTTGGGATTAACAATGGCGTCAGCAGCGGGCAACTCAGCACCGGGCAAGTGGTGGTCAGTGACAATCACTTTCAGCCCTGCTGCCTGAGCTGCAGCAACACCCTCAATACTGGAAATACCGTTATCCACAGTGACCAATACATCCGGCTGGCGCTCCAGGGCCACAGCAACAATTTCCGGTGTTAAGCCGTAACCATAGTCAAAGCGGTTCGGTACCAAGTAATCCACATGGGCAGCACCGAGCATACGCAAACCTAACACCCCAACACAGCTGGCTGTGGCGCCATCTGCATCAAAATCACCAACAATCAAAATGCGTTGGCGCTGCTCAAGAGCATGGGTCAATAAGTGCACTGCAGCATCCATACCTTTGAGCAAGTGGGTCGGCAGCAAACGTGCCAAGCCTTTCTCCAGCTCCACAGCGCTCTGCACACCACGGGCAGCATAAATGCGCGTTAATAGTGGTGGCAGATCACCTAAGTCAGGTAAAACGGCAGGTAACGGTCGTTGTTCGATACGCATAACTATGTACTTACTCTTTTTTAACTAAAACAAATTCACGGCTAAATCACTCGCCAAAACTTAGTCGCGTGCCCCATGCAGCCACTCCAACTCTAGCGTATGTTGTCCACGCTCATCGGTGACGAATACATCGCCGTCGCTGATCATCACGCTCCAATTAATTGTGCGGGGCAAGTCTTGCGCTAAATTGCTTAGGGATTCTTGGCTGATTGCCACTACGTTTAAATTCTTCAAAGCTCGTACTGGATCAAGCTCTTTGCCAACCCAAGTACGCAAGCTGCCGTAAGCTAAAACACTTAAACGCTCAGCTCGACGTGAACACCAGGTCATTCGCTCAGCTGTTGGTTGCCCCACCTCTAGCCAATGCAAGACACGACCATCAAGGCTTTTCTCCCAGACTGCAGGCTCATCAACATTGGCTAAACCGCGACCAAACTCGATGTGCTCGGCATGCCACAACGCCCGCGCTAATAAACGCGCCAGCAAGCGCTCAGCTGTCTCCGACGGATGGCGCGCCATACTAAAACGCAAACTGTCATACAAATTGCGATCCATATCGGTCAGGTTCAGCTCAACTTTATAAGGCGTGGCTTGAATAGCCATAGTGATAGTCTCTACAGGATAACAAAGCTGTTAAGTCTAACCTGTTCTCACTTACTGCGCTGTAGCCTAATCTTGGCAAATACTCCCTGAGGAAAAATATTGACTTAAAACAGGGTTGATCCACGCTTAGCGGTGGTCTTTACGCAAGTCTATACCGCATAATGTGCCCTGTTACTCATTTCCAAGGTTCTCTAGCCACTTTTCAGATACGGAGCTCAATAACTGTAATGACTGGTTTTAGCCGTTTTATGCTGTGTATCGGCTTTTGCATGTCGTCGCTACTTGCCTATGCCGACGACAACTCGCTTATTATTCCTGCAACTCAGCAATGCAGTTTAGAGCGTATAGCTAGCGACCCTAAAGTAGCCTTAGATGATTGTTTAAATTTTGCTCAGCTTGGTTATGCTGATGCGCAATTTGCTTTGGGTGAGTACTGGTATCAAGGCCAACACACCCCACGGGACTACGCTCAAGCTTTGAAATGGTTTGAACAAGCATCAGTACAAGGCCATGCCATTGCGCAACTGCGCTTAGGCACAATGTTTTACCGTGGCGAAGGTGTTCCGGTAAATAGCATCCAAGCCTATATAGTTCTAAAGATGTCAGCCATTAATGGCTCAGATGAAGCCCTTGACAGCGCCGACCGTGTTGCCGCACAAATGCAGCACAATGACCTTGAAATAGCCAACCAAGTACTTGCACAAATTTTCCGCAGCTACATGCTGGAACTCAATAGCGAGATACAGACTCCGTAGGCTATCTAGCAATAAGCAGCAGCCACGGGCCATTACCGGGAGGCCATAATGACAAGTCTTTCTAGCGCGCTACTACTGATTGCCTGCGGCCTCTACTCAGCAGTAGGTCTAGCTGTCCCCTCCACCGCATCCAGTTCTGCTGCGGATATCACACAACAACCTCGCAGCCCCCGAGCGCCACTGCTGGAGCGTAGCGTTCTCAGCGCACAAGCCGTGCAACTCAGCAACGATGCTGACCAACTTATAAGCTTGAGTACAGCCACAGAACACTTTTCTGCTCTGTTTCTGCCGGCCAACACCGCCACTGCGCAAGGTTTGGTCATCTTGCTGCCCGGTGTGGGTGAGACTTTTGACTGGCCCAATAGCATTGGCCCACTGCGTAGAAATCTTCCCGATGCAGGCTGGCATACCCTCAGCCTGAACTTACCGGAACCACCACTGGCGGACATCACCGCTGAGCATTTCATCGCGGAACCAGTTGCCGAACAGTTCATTGTGCAGCCGCCTGCGCCTATTGCTGAGGCGCCGATCGAGGCCGAACCAGCACAGCCAATAATAGAGGAAGCACCAGACCCCGTAGCGGAGCCTGAAGAAGAACCAGTAGCAGAAGAAGCAATTAGCGAAGAACCCGAGGTTATTGCTGAGACGCCAGTACCCGCAACACCAGAGCCACTACCGATCCCCGACTACCCAGAGCGCATCAGTAACTTTATTGACGCTGCCATAGCCTATGGCCAAAGTATTAATGCTGCACACATCATCTTGCTTGGCCAGCATGAAGGCGCGCATTGGGCGCTGGACTATCAGGCATCACATCCCGCCTCAGCGGCTGCTACTGTTTTAATCTCTGTGCGCGAGAGCAGATTAGCCAGCGCATCTGTTGAAAACTTGATCGATGCCAATATGCAGCCCATTGCAGACTTCTATTATAAGGGCAACGCTCAAACTGAAAGTGCAGCGCGCCAGCGTTTAAATGCCAGCCGTCGTGCACATTTGCCGGCATACCAACAAATCAGCCTAAGCGCTGACACTGGTATTCACAGCTTAGAACAAGAGCACTTATTTCGTCGTGTAAAAGGTTGGCTGAATAAATCTTTTACTAACCCATGGTAAGGCAGCACAGCAACCAAACCTCACTGACCTACCTGATACTTAGAATGGACACTACATGCGCAGCATACTTTTCGTTTTACTCAGCGGCTTAGCCAGTTTTAGCTTTGCTGATCAACACCCCTTACAACAACTCGAAGCGCTCAAAGCCGACCCTGCGGCGCAAGAAGCAGCCTACGTGGCTGGCCATGAACGTATCTCTTTATGCAAACACTGCCACGGTGAAGACGGCAACAGTAAGCGCAATTACATTCCCAATCTCGCCGAGCAAAACCCGATCTACTTATTCAATGCCTTTGAGAAGTTCGCCAACGGTGAGCGCACCGACTTTGTTATGTCAAAACTGGCCGGTGCCCTCAGCCAAGAGGATAGAGTCAATATCGCCCTCTATTATGGGCAGCAAAAAGTTGTCACCAAACCTTCTGATACTCCCCAACTGCGCGCTGCTGGCGAAGCCATTTTCCAACGCGTTTGCCAAAGCTGCCATGGCGCACAGGGACAAGGCCAGCAAGATATGCCGCGACTGGCAGGGCAGCCAGCGGAATACGTCACACGCACCCTGAAAATCTTTCGCAGTCAAGACCCCAGCCGCGCTGCGTCAGTGATGCTGGCTATTACCGCCAACATGTCTGATGACGAGATGCTGGCAGTGGCCAGTTACATCCAAGAGCTAGAGCCTTAACAGCTCTAGCCTTGTAAGTGTTTACGCACCAAGGCATAGGCTTGATGCAGTGCGCGGGTTTTCTCCGTCGCTGCCCGCAACTGCGCCGGTGGTGCGCCAGCCCCCATCAGTTTATCTGGATGATGGACACTGACTTTGCGGCGATAGGCCTGCTTAACCTGCGCCAATGATGTGCTGCGGGTCACCCCCAATAACTGCAAAGCGGCCTCCAGCTCATTGCCGGCTGAATTAGGCCGTAGCCGCGTGGGCATCAGTTGCGCCTCAAGACGGGTAAAACTGGCCGCAGGATAATTCAGCCAATCCGCACAGCGCTGTAAAATACGGCGCTGCTTGGCCGTTGCTAGGCCTTGTGCATAGGCTATGCGCCAACCAGCAGTAAGCAAACCCTCGGCTTTATCTGCGGCATAATGGCTGCGCAAGGCACTGCGCAAGTCCGTTAAAGCACAATCTTTACCTTGGGTAAACGCAGCAATTGCTCTTTTTTGTGCAGCTGCCGACAACTGTAAGCGCTGCATCTCAGCGCGGGCCGACTGAATATGTGCGGCACTCACCCGCCCCGTGCTTTTAGCTAAATGCCCCAGCAACATAAACAACACCTGCTCGGCATTAAGCTGCGGCTGTGCCCGCACAGGTAAGCGAGTACGCAAATCAGCCCAGCTTTTGATGGCTAAATTCCGATCAATAATATTGCCAATCAGTAGACCCAATAGCGCCCCGGGAATATGCGCTATTAACATTCCTACTAGACCACACAGTATTGTGACCGGCCAAATCATAAGCTAGCCAGCAACGCTTCAGCCGCAGCTAAGCGCTCCTGGGTACCCACATCAATCCAGTGCCCAGCAAAATGCTCACCACTGACTTGGCCCTGGGCAATGGCTTGACGCAACAAGGGTGCCAAACGAAAAGCTCCGCCGACACAATCCGCAAATAACTGCGGATGCAGCACGGCAATACCGCTGTAAGTTAAGCTATTGCCAGCCTGAGGTAAGGTCACTTGCTCCTGCTGTAAAGAGAAGTCGCCCTCAACATGGTGCTCAGGATTATCCATCAGTACTAAATGCGCCAACCCCGTTAGCGGCTTGCGCAATGCGGAAAAATCATAATCCGTCCAAATATCACCATTCACCAAAACAAAAGGCGCATCGCCCAAATACTTTAACGCTTGGTAAATCCCGCCGCCGGTTTCAAGGGGCTGCGACTCTACGGAGTACTGAATATTTAAACCAAACTGCTCACCTGTACCTAGGTGCGCTTCAATTTTCTCACCCAACCAAGCGTGATTAATCACCACTTCTTTAAAACCGGCCCGCGCTAAAGCACGCAAGTGATACTCAATCAACGGCACACCGGCGACGCTAATCAAGGGTTTCGGTGTCGTCAGCGTTAAGGGGCGCATACGCTCACCCTTGCCCGCAGCTAAAATCATAGCTCGCATCGTATTTATCTCGCTTCAGGAAAACTGGCTAATAATTGTGCTAAAGGCGCTAACGTGGGCTGTCGCTCAAGTACCTGCTGTAGGTAGTTAAAGAACCGTGGCACATCAGCTAAGTAGCGTGGTTTGCCATCACGGTGGCAAATTCTAGAAAAAATACCAATCACTTTCAGATGACGCTGCACGCCCATTAAATCACAGTCATCGTGGAATGCTTGAAAAGTCTCTGGCAGGGCAATGCCATTGGCCCGGGCCTTATCCCAGTATTGCTGCAACCAGATTTTCACTCGCTCTTCTGGCCAACTAATAAAAGCATCTTTAAACAAGCTGATAATGTCATAACTGACTGGACCCTGGACCGCATCTTGGAAATCCAAAATACCCGGATTAGGAGTGCTTAACATCAGATTGCGCGGCATATAATCGCGGTGCACCAAGACGCTTGACTGCTTAAGTGCACTTTCCAGCAAAACATCACAAGCCTGCTGCCACAAATACTCTTGCTGCTCAGAAAAACGAATGCCTAACTCGCACTGCACATACCACTCTGGAAACAG
>JAAYTE010000336.1 GCA_012518175.1 Gammaproteobacteria bacterium
ACCACCGCGCCAGTGCTGAGTTTGGCTGGCTTGGAGCCGCCTTGTGCGGTGTCGCCTTTTAAACCCGGGTCGGTTTCTACAACTTCTAACTCAACAAAGTTAGGTGCCGCCACAGAGACCACTGCGTCGTTGTAGAGTGTCACTTCGTAGACCACTTGTTCTTTTAGCCATTTGATGGTGTCACCGAGCGCTTCGCTGCTGGCACCGAGCTGTTCGAATGAACCGTCAGTGGCCATAAAGTACCAAAACTCTTCGTCGGTATATAAATATTCCATATCGCGCTCGATAATATCAGCGCTTTCCAAGCTTTCACCGGACTTAAAAGTACGTTCCCAGACCCGTTGCGTGCGGATGCTGCGCAGCTTGACGCGGCTGAATGCTTGGCCTTTGCCGGGCTTAACAAACTCAATATCAATCATGATGCAGGGTTCGTTATCCACCATGACGCGCAGTCCTGGTTTGAATTCGTTGGTAGAATAGTTGGCCATAATGCAATCCTGTCGTTTTTAAGGTCTTATAAAATGCCTAGTGTAGCGCAAACCGAGAAATTTTTTCCTCTAGCGGACTGGGGGCAACTGCTGGCCCAGTCGCTGCGCAGTAGTGATGAGTTATTAGCGGCCTTAGAGCTGCAACCATCGGACTTTGCCGAAGGTTTAAGTCTGGCCAAACAATTTCCGTTATTGGTGCCGCGTCCTTTTGTTCAGCGTATGGCTAAAGGTGATCCACAGGATCCATTATTGTTGCAAGTTTTACCGCTGGCCGCTGAAGATCAGCTGCACCCAGGTTATAGCGCTGATCCGCTGGGCGAGCAAGACACCAATGTGGCAACCGGTATTATCCATAAATATCACGGTCGTGTGCTGTTATTAGCCGCCAGTGGTTGTGCAATCAATTGCCGGTATTGTTTTCGTCGCCATTTTCCCTACAGCGACAACCGTCTAGGTCGTTCGCAGTGGCAGTCGGCCTTGGACTATATTGCTGCCGATAGCAGTATCAGTGAAGTGATTCTCAGTGGTGGCGACCCATTAATGCTGCAAGATGCGCATTTGGCCGACTTGGTTGAGCAGCTTGCGCAGATTCCCCATGTGCAGCGTTTGCGTGTGCACTCGCGCTTACCGGTGGTGATTGCTGAGCGCCTGACTGATCAGCTGATTGAGCTATTAACCCGCACCCGTTTGCGCAGCAGCTTAGTGTTGCACGTCAATCACCCACAAGAGTTGTCACCACTGCATGCCCAGCGCTTAGCAATGATGCGTCAAGCGGGGATTACGTTACTCAATCAAACAGTACTGCTCAAAGGCGTTAATGACAGTGCTGAGGTGCTGATTGAACTCAGTGAGCAGCTGTTTAATCACCATCTGCTGCCGTATTACTTGCATGTTTTGGATCGGGTGCAAGGTGCGCAGCATTTTGATGTGAGCAGTGCTGAGGCCTACACCTTGTACCAGCAGATGCTGGCGCGCCTACCGGGTTATTTGGTGCCCAAGTTAGTCCGTGAAGAAGCGGGGCAGCCGCATAAAACGCCTTTACATGCTTTTTAGCGTGAAGGCTGGATAATTCCACCGCAAGTAGAGCGCGGCTTGCTACACTGAGCGTTGCATTTATTAAGGTTAGAAAATTTTTGTGAGTACACCAACTGATTTTGCCAGCTTGCCGTTACCGGCGGCGTTATTAACCAACTTAGCTGATCTTGGCTACAGCAGCATGACTGCGATTCAGGCGCAAAGCTTGCCGGTGATTTTAAAAGGACTGGATGTGATTGCCCAAGCAAAAACCGGTAGCGGTAAAACTGCTGCATTTGGCGTTGGAATCTTATCCCCACTGAATCCGCGTTACTTCGGTTGTCAGGCTTTAGTGTTGTGTCCAACCCGTGAGCTGGCTGACCAAGTTGCCAAAGAAATCCGCCGTTTGGCCCGGGCTGAAGGCAACATTAAAGTGCTGACGCTGTGTGGCGGCGTACCTTTTGGCCCGCAAGTCGGCTCACTGGAACATGGTGTGCACATCGTAGTGGGTACCCCAGGGCGAATTTTGGAGCATGCCCGCAAAGGCACATTGGATTTATCCGGTTTGAATACGCTGGTTTTAGACGAAGCTGACCGCATGCTGGATATGGGCTTTTATGACAGCATTGCTGACATTGTTGAGTTCACTCCGAAGCGTCGTCAGACGTTGTTATTCTCTGCGACCTTTCCTGAAGGTATTCAGCAGCTGGCCGCGAACTTTTTACGTGATCCGCAGCATATTAAAGCGGATGTTGAGCACGCTGAGCATCAAATTGAGCAGCATTTTTACGAGATTACCCCTGAGCAGCGCGAAGCTGCGGTGGAGCGTATTTTGCGCCATTACCGCCCCGATGCTTGTGTGGCTTTTTGCTTTACTAAGCAGCAAACCCAAGATCTAGCGGATTACCTCAATAGCGAAAAAATCTCAGCGTTGGCGTTGCACGGTGATTTAGAACAGCGTGAGCGTGATCAGGTTTTAGCGCTGTTTAGCAATCGCAGTTGCAGTGTGTTGGTGGCTACCGATGTGGCGGCGCGCGGCTTAGATATTGATGCGTTGCCGATGGTGATTAACGTTGAGCTGGCCCGTGATCCAGAAATCCATACGCACCGCATTGGCCGTACCGGTCGTGCTGGGGCGAAGGGGATTGCCATTAGCTTAGTTGCACCGAAAGAAGGTAACCGTGCCAGTGCTATTGAAGAGCAGTTGAGAAAGCCGCTGCACTGGCATGCACTCAATGGCTTAAAAGAATCCGATGGCCAGCCTTTATTGCCCGCCATGGCGACTTTATGTATTTCTGCTGGCCGTAAAGACAAGTTGCGCCCCGGTGATATTTTGGGTGCTTTGACCGGTATTGGCGGTTTAACTGGCGCGCAGGTGGGCAAGATTTCGATTTTTGATCATCAAGCCTTTGTTGCCGTGGAGCGTTTGCTGGCGCGACAAACACAGCAGCGTTTAGAGGCCGGTAAGATTAAAGGCCGTAGCTTAAAGGTGCGTGTACTTTAAGTCTTGGGTGTGTGCGGTGGCTTAGCTGTTACGCAGTGGTGTGAGTAAATCACTGAGGCCGTTATGGTCAATTTCATGCATCAGTTCGAGTAAGCGGCCTAAGTCACTTTTGGGGAATCCTTCGCGGGCAAACCAGTTCAGGTATTGTCCGGGGAGGTCGGCGATTAAGCGGCCTTGGTATTTGCCAAAGGGCATTGGCGTGGTCACGAGGCGTTGTAGGTCTTTGGCTTGCATGGGCTTTTACTACAGAATGATGGCTAGGCTGCTATAGTCGCAAATATTGCTGCGTTGTGCATGTGTGGAAAGAGCGGGCTGTAAATTCGGTATGCTCATGACTTATCTTTTAATTGCGTGAGAGGATTTCAATGATTGTAAAAGGTTTGCGTAATGGTTTGGGCCAGTTAATTATTTTTGCAGACTGGTTGACGCGCCCTAAAGCGCAGCAGCGTACTGCAGAAAAACAAGCAGAAGTGGATGCAGCGGCTAAAAGTTTGGCGCTGTATCAGTTTAATGCGTGCCCATTTTGCGTGAAAGTGCGCCGTGCGATGCATGCTTTAAATGTGAAAATTGAATTGCGTGATGCAAAAAATAATCAGCAGTTTCGGCAGGAGCTTGAGCAAGAAGGTGGCCGTATTAAAGTGCCTTGCTTGCGTATTGAGGAAGCGGGTGAAGTGCGCTGGATGTATGAGTCCAATGATATTGTTGCTTACTTGCAAGAGCGTTTTGCTTAAGTTTGAGTTTGCTGCGCGCTCCGTGTTTGCCGTACTTCAGGGTGCTGGTAATTAGGGTGCATACCGTACTTCAGGGTTGGTGTTTATCCGTCGATGAACCCGTCCTGGGTTCAACTCCGGCGCTGCGCCATCCTTGGCTGCGCTCGTCACACCAACCCTGAAATACTCGTTGACCTGCGGCGCTGTTGGCACTATTTGCATAGGGCTCATCTTTTTTTGCAGGGTTTAAAGCTAAGTCTCACAGGATGCGCCTTACTTGTTGTGAGTCAGCTCTTATAGAAGACTGGCAGGCCATGCCGATGATCAATGCGTAGCGTGCGGGTGCTGTGGCAAGCGGAGCCATGGTTGGTGTAGCGCCCGAATCGAGCCTGGAAGGCTCTTTGAGGGGTTGCACGGTACGGCATACACACCTTCTGCTCAGCTCTTACAAAAGTGTCGCTAAATCAACTTGATCACTGCGCTGAATGTTTTTTGTCAAGGTGCGGCACAGGTTTAGAAACTCACTCATAGCATCACTGTGAAACTTATGTTTATGCCAAATAAAGGTGAATTGACGGGTCAGGTTTAGTTCAGGCGTTTCAAGGGCCACTAAAGTGCCGCGGCGAAAAGCATCCCGTAGTGCAAGACGGGAAATACAGCCAATGCCCAAGCCAGATTCCACCGCGCGCTTAATCCCCTCGGTATGCTCTAGCTCCAAACGAATATGCACCGGACGCTGATGATGTTGAAAGGCCCGCTCAAAGGCCAAACGCGTACCAGAGCCTTGCTCACGAACAATCCAGGCCTCATTCGCCAGTTCCGCTAAGCTCGCCCGCCCTTGCTGCGCGAGTGGATGTTGCGGCGCGCAAAAAACCACTAATTCATCAGCCACCCAAGGTTCCGCAACAATATCGTTGTCTTGGTAGTAGCCCTCAATCAGACCTAAATCAAGCTGGTAATTGGCAATTTGCTGCACAATTTGCGCAGTATTATGCACATGCAAACGCACCTTGCAGCTTGGGTAGAGTTGCATAAAGTGCCCGATAAGCAGCGTTGCCAAATAGTTACCAATGGTCATGGTCGCGCCCACCGATAACGATCCAAAACCATGATTGTCGGTTAAGAGGCTTTCTAGCGCCTGCGCTTGCTCAAGCAGAGCTAAAGCCCGAGGCAATAGCTCCAGACCTAAAGCATTGATAATTAAACGCTTACCGGCGCGGTCAAATAACAAGCAGTCGTAGCTGCGCTCAAGTTCTTTAAGTGAGGTGCTGGCTGCCGACTGTGACATCGCCAGCTGATCTGCTGCTTGCGAGACACTTTGATGCTGAGCAATGCAGGTAAAGACCTGTAATTGACGAAGCGTGAGGCGCATATCTATTTTCTCAATATGATTAATACATATTAACAATTTAACAGATTAGTGTTTTCAACATACACTCTAATCAATCTTTATTTTCGCAGGAGCGTGTTATGAGCAAATTGAATGTGGAGCAGGTTTTAAGCGTTCATCACTGGAATGACAGCCTGTTTAGTTTTAAGACGACCCGCAGCCCAGGTCTGCGTTTTGAAAATGGCCAGTTCGTGATGATTGGCCTTGAAGTGGAAGGTCGCCCGCTGATGCGTGCCTATTCAATTGTCAGCCCAAACTATGAAGATCATTTAGAGTTTTTTAGCATTAAAGTGCCAGATGGTCC
>JAAYTE010000337.1 GCA_012518175.1 Gammaproteobacteria bacterium
AACAGGCATTAGAGCAGGTGCTTGAACAACGCACTGTCAGTGCTTGGCAAGAACAGCTGAGTCAGTTGCATGGGCACAGCCAGTATTACCAGTGGCTGTTGCAAGGCTATAGCAGCGAACGGGCTAAACAAACAGCGCTGGCTGAGCGTGCGGAGCATGTGCGGGTGCTGAGCGGGCATATAACTGAGCAAGAAACATTGCGCGACAATTTGCGCGCGGCCTATAAAAGCTTAAATGAGCAAGTCAAAGATAAAGAACAACTGCTGGCACAAGAGCGCCGTATTGCTGGCTTGGAAGCCTACCGTGCCCAACTGCAGGCCGATGAGCCGTGCCCGCTGTGTGGCGCCTTAGAGCATCCGGCTGTCAGTGCTTACCAAGCTTTGGATGTATCGCACACTGAGCAGGCTCTAGCTGCCAAGCAAGCGGAGCGAGAACAACTAAGGGAGCAGGGCGTCGCTTGTGCCGAGCAATTAGCCAAACTCAGCAGTGAGCAGGCGCAACTGCTTAAGCAACAAGCCGCTGATGAGCTGGAATTGCAGACTATTCTCACTGAGAAAGCGCGCAATCTGTCTGCGTTGGGTTTAGCAGCTAACCTTGTAGAAGCTGATTTTAATAGCGCTATGGCCGAATTTAAGCAGCGCATGGCTGATTGTCAGCAGCGTCTCAATGCCATTGCCCAAGCCCAAGAAAATTTGGCTGGCAGCGAGCAGCAGTACCGTCAGGCTGAGCAAGCATTGCGTGAATTGCAGCAGCAGATCAGCACTTTAGACAGCAATCTCAAGCTGCAACAGCAGCAAGAGGCAGACTTAATCAAGCGCAGCGCTGCACTGCAAGACGAGTGGCAAGAGCAGCAACAGCAGCTCGAGCAGCAGCTCAAGGCTTTAGGCTACAGCGTGCCGCAAGACTCTGCGCAGTGGCTGCAAGCCCGTGAGCAAGAAGCGCAGCAGTGGCAGCACGGAGAAACTCAGCTTAAAGAATTTACTCTTAAGATTAACGCGCTACAGGCCGAGCTGCGCAGCGCTGAGAAAGAACAGCAAGCAGCACACAGTCATTGGCAAGCGCTAAATATCAGCCCAGGCCAGCCACCTGCAGTCAGTAGTGATATCGCACAAGCGCTCGCGGCCAGTCATGCACAGTTGCAACGCAGCGAAAGTCAGCTGGCTCAGCTGCACGGGCAGGTACAGACTTTAACTGAGCGCTTAAAAGAAGCGCAGAGCAGTTATCTAACCCTACAAACTGAGTGGCAGGCACGTTTAGCGCAGAGTGTGTTTGCCGATGAACAGGCGTTTTTGCAGGCATTGTTACCTGAACAGCACGCACAACAATTACACAGCCTGAAGCAGGAGTTGGATACCCAGCTGCACGATGCCAGAACCTTATTAGCCGCCGCCAGCGCCCAGATTGAGTTGCTCAATAGTGCGCCGCAAACACAGCTGTCCAGCGCAGACTTGGCTGAGCAACGCACTGCGTTGGAGTCTCAGTTGAGTGAGCTTAATCGTCAACTAGGCACCTTAGAGCACCGCCTCAAGAGCGATGCGGATAATCGCGAAGCTCAGAAAAACTTACTGCACAGCATTGAGCAACAAAGGCAACGCTATGATCACTGGCAGCAATTGAATAGTTTGATCGGCTCAGCCGATGGCAGCAAATACCGCAAGTTTGTGCAAGGCTTAACCCTGGATCATCTGGTCAGTTTGGCCAACCAGCAGTTGGCGGTGTTGCATAACCGTTACCAGCTCAGTCGCCGCGAGCAAGGCGAGTTGGAAATCGAAATTATTGATACTTGGCAGGGCGATACCCAGCGCGATACCCGCACTTTGTCTGGCGGTGAAAGCTTCTTGGTCAGCTTGGCGCTGGCGCTGGCTTTGTCTGAGCTGGTCAGCCAAAAGACCCGTATTGACTCGCTGTTTTTAGATGAGGGTTTTGGCACTTTAGACAATGAAACCCTAGAAATGGCTTTGCTGACTTTAGATAACCTCAACGCCGAAGGCAAAACCATTGGCATTATCAGCCACGTAGAGGCGCTGAAAGAGCGTATTCCCGTACAAATCAAGGTGCGCAAAGGTGCGGGTATGGGCTACAGCAGTTTGGATGAGTGCTATCGAGTGAACTAAACCTTGGCTGGCCTGCTCCATCCTGGGGTAGGCCATGGCAAACGATTGGAATGCAGACGGCGTTCAGTCTGGATGAGGGTTGCTTTTACCCTGATTCTGCTAAGTACGGGTGAGTACGTCTGTGTTAATATCTCGCGCTAATTTTCCTTAGCGTTCACAGCTAAAATAGAACGGTTACCAAGCACATAATGAATTTGATTGCGGTAAAAATAGCCTTATTTTTATCTTGCGCCATCGCACTGCAGACATCGCTGGCGCAAACTGAAGAAATAGATGGCAGTAGCAGTGAGCATGCGATGGTGCGCTCGTCGGCGTTTTACGACTTGATCAAGCCGGTGCCAGCAAAACCTTTCTGGTATGTGCAGACCAGTGTCTATACTAAACACTTTCGGCCTAAATCAGAGCACAATAATAATCAAGAATTGATTGGTTTAGAGCGCCACACAGAAAACAGCTATTTAATGGGCGGCGCAACTTTTTTACACTCTTATCATAAGCGTTCTTATTATGGCTATGTGGGTAAGCGCTATGATTTTGACGGCACACCGTTTTACGGCAAACTCACAGCTGGCTTGATCTACGGTTACAAGGGCGAGTACCGCGATAAAATTCCTTTTAACCGCTTTGAAATTGCCCCTGCAATAGTACCCTCGTTGGGGCTTAAGTACCGCCATGTCGCTGCTGAAGTGGTTTTGTTGGGTGGAGCAGCTACTATGATTAATATTGGTTTGGAACTGTAAAATTTAGAAGGTTAATACGGCCTGCCTACATCTAAATGCGCATAGCGTTTTAAAGTTTTCAGCGGCAGGCTAAAGCAAAACTTGATTTTGATCACGCAACAGGAGTTGCAGTCATGCCGAACACTTTCAACGTTAATCAACTGCCTTTTGGTTTTCTCACTGAAGATGAAAAAAAGCTGCTGCTCAGCACTGTGCAGCGCAAAGAATATCAGCCTTTAGATGTTTTGCTCGCCGCCGGTGATGTCGCTCAAGGCGTGTTTGTGGTGTACCAAGGGCGTGTTGCTGAAAGTGAATGCAAGACGCAGCCCAGTACGCAATTAATTGAGCAGCATGCGGCTTTTATGCATTATGAGGCTGGCGAGTACTTTGGCAGCTGGTCAGTGTTTAACGGCAAGGCGATTCATAATTTCGTTGCGGTGGAAGCCACGGTTTGCCATTTGATTCCAACGCAAACCCTGCTCGAATTAGTGGATAGCAACTCGCTGTTTGCTGATTACTTTCAACAAAACCTCACCGCTAAGCGTGAAATTATTGCCCAGCATGCGCCCAATCAAGATATGGCTGAGTTTATGTTGGCGCGCATCGCGGATAGCACTATCCGTGCGCCGCTCATTGTTGAAGAAGGCACGACCATTGCTGAGGCCACACGCTTGATGCGTGAGCAGAAAGCAGATTGCTTGCTGGCAAAAAAAGGTAACCGCTATGGCATGGTGACCGGTACCGACTTGCTGGATGCAGTGATTATTGAGCAATTGCCTTTAGATACTCATGTTTCACGCATTGCCAGTTACCGTTTAATTCGTATCAGCCCCGACGACTACTTGTTCAATGCGTTGATTATTATGACGCAACAGCAAATTGAGCGGGTGGTGGTAATGGGTGAGAAGCGTCAGCTCTTCGGTATTATTGAGCTGACGGATGTACTGAGCCAATTCTCCAGTCACTCGCACGTGATTGGTTTGCGGGTGGAGCGGGCGCAAACCGTTGCGGAACTGCGCGAGGCCTCATTTGGCTTGACCCAACTGATTAAAGGTTTAATTTCCACTGGGGTGAAAACGCGCTTCACCATGGAGTTATTGGCTGCGTTAAATAGCCGTATTCTAAGTAAGTTATTTGATTTGATTGTTCCTTTAGAGGTGCACCCTCACGTGTGTTTGATTGTCATGGGCTCGGAAGGGCGTGGCGAACAAATCATGAAAACCGACCAAGATAATGGTCTAATTTATCGGGACGGTTTAGATTGGCCGCAAATGCACGAAGTGATGAAAGAGTTCAGTGAGACCCTGATTTCATTTGGTTTCCCACCGTGCCCAGGTAATATTATGGTGTCCAACCCTGAGTGGATTAACTCAACAAAACAGTGGGCCGACAAGTTGACACGCTGGAGCAAGAGTTACGAAGGCGAGGCGACGATGAATTTATCCATTGCCAGTGACAGTAAGCCAGTGGCTGGCAATGTGGCGTTGTTTAAGGTTGCGCGAAATATTTTCTTTCGCCGTATTCAAGACAATGAAATTTTCTTTTCCCACTTCGCGAAAGCCGCCTTGCATTTTGATACGCCACTGACGTTCTTTGGACGCCTGAAAAACAGCACAGGCCTAGATATTAAAAAAGCCGGAGTCTTTCCCATTGTGCATGGGGTGCGCAGCATTGCTCTGGAAGCGAAAATCACCGAGACCAATACTTTCAAGCGCCTTGAGCAGCTCGTTGAGAAAGGTGTGTTGCAAAAAGAGCTGGCGGATAACTTGTCAGAAGCTTTGAGCTATTTTGTGCAAATCCGTTTGCATCAGCAAATCAGTCGTCACAGCGGTGATCCTACTGAAATTGATAAAGTACCCAATGAGGTCAATATTAAAATCTTGACCGCATTGGAGCGTCAACTGTTGCGTGACTCCTTGGCGGTGGTAAGGGATTTTAAAAAATACTTGATTCAGCGCTATCACTTAACCTTCTAAGCTCAGCAGTACGCTGCAGTAAGGAGAATTCTTATGGCATTTCCAGATTTTTTCGAACAAGCGCCAGTGATTCGTTTGCGTGATCCACTGGCCGAACTGCTTGGCAGCGCCACAGATGGCGTAATGGATTATCACTATGTCGATGCGGTACGCCTGGCGGGGCATTCTTGCCCAACTGTGGCAGGGGCTTTTTTAACTGCGCGCGCTGCTTTAACTGCACTGTATCCCGATGCACTACCTGAGCGTGGCGCGATTAAAGTACACCTACCTGAACCAGAAACGGCAGGCACGAGCGGTGTGGTCGCGCAGGTATTGACACTGATTACCGGTGCCGCAGCGCAGGGTGGCTTTAAAGGCATTGGGCCACGTTTTGCCCGCAATGGGCTGCTGACTTTTGCGGCGCACGGTGTAGAAAATAATGGCCTGATTCGCTTTCAACGAATGGATACAGGGGCGGCTGTTTTGGTTAAGTTTGATGGCCATGGCATACCTGCTGCTGAGTCGCAGCGAGAGCGCATGCAGGCAGTGGTGCAAAATCGCGAAACCCCTGAACAGCAACTGGAATTTGGCCGTCTTTGGCAAGAGCGGGTGCGGCGGATTCTATTAGAGCATGCTGATGATCCTGCGCTAGTGAGTATAGTGTCGCTTAACTAAAGCATTGCCAAAGGACAGCTCAGCCCAGCATGGCATGAACAGCTGTGCTGGGCTGGTGCAAACGCAACGGGTCGGCAAGAGTGCCTATTCTCGTCGTGACGAGAATAGGCACTCTTGAACTCACCCAGCAACTGCAGTCAAAGTTATCCAACCTTATTTATACATATCGTTATTTTGCAAATCGATGCAATGATCATCGAGTGGAGAAACTATGAGCAATAAAACTATTATCGTACAAAGTGGCGGCGGGTATGACCGTGTAATCGTCACTAACAGCGAAGCTGCCGCACCTAAGTGTGGCGAAATTAAAGTTCGTCTTCATGCCAGTTCACTCAATTACCATGATTTTGCTGTGGTGAGCGGTATGTGGGGACCCACAGAAGATCGGATACCCATGGCAGACGGCGCTGGTGAGGTGATTGCGGTTGGCGAGGGCGTGACTGAATTTGCAGTTGGCGATAATGTGGTCAGCACCTTCTTCCCCAATTGGCTTGATGGTGAAGCAGAAGAGGAAGGATTTGCCGCAGTACCAGGCGATGGTGTGGATGGCTATGCGCGGGAACAAGTAACGGCTCCTGCTACCTCCTTCACCCATGCTCCTAAAGGTTACAGCCACGCTGAAGCGGCGACTTTAACCACTGCAGGTTTAACTGCTTGGCGCGCATTGTTTGCTGATGATGCCCTTAAGCCAGGTGATACGGTGTTAGTACAAGGCAGTGGTGGAGTGTCTATTTTTGCCCTGCAATTTGCCAAGCTGGCCGGAGCTCAAGTGATTGCCACCTCATCCAGCGATGAAAAACTGGCGCGTCTCAAAGCTTTGGGTGCAGACCATTTGATCAACTACCGTAAAGATCCTAATTGGGGTGAAACAGTACGCGAGCTTACCAGTGGTAGAGGTGTTGACCATGTGGTTGAGGTGGGTGGACCTGCGACTTTGCAGCAATCCATGACTGCTGCCCGCGTGGGTGGCCATATTTCAGTGATTGGCATTTTGACCGGTGTGTCGGGTGAGTTCCCATTGGTGCAAGTGCTGGCCCGTCAACTGCGTTTGCAAGGTGTGTTAGTGGGCAGTCGCGCGCATCAGCAAGCGATGATCCGTGCCATTGATGCCAATGGTTTGCGTCCAGTGCTTGATCGCAGTTTCGCGCTGGAGCAACTCGCTGAGGCTTTCCGTTACCAAGAAACCAATCAGCACTTTGGTAAAATTGTGCTGGAGTTTTAATTAAAACGGTTCTAGGTTTTTTTCAACCAGTTGGCCTTGTTCTGGATCAAACTGCATGCGCTGCAAGCGCTCGACAAACCATTTAAGCCCTTTGCCATTATTGCTGCGCTGCCAGGCCACGGAAATATCTACAGGCGGTCGCGCGGCATCCAAAGGCAGTACCACTAGCTGACCTTGCGCCAGTTGTTGGGTAATGCGGTGATGCGGCAAGTAGCCAACGCCCAGCCCTTTGCATTGCGCGGCAATTTTGTGCTCGATAGTGGGCACATAGATGCGGCTACGACCGTCTAGTAATCCTGCTGAGCGAGTGGGTAAACGCTGCGAGCTGTCGGCGACGATAACAGTGGGGTGGTCTTGGATGGCGCTGGTGGCTAACGGTGTGGGCAGATGTGTCAGTGGGTGATCAGCAGCAACGGCGAACTCAAATAACACCTGACCTAACGGGTGGGTGGCATAGCCCGGCGCTGGCGGCATGCCTTCGGCGCCAATTACCAAGTCGCAGCGGCCATCGATCAGTGCGTCCCAGCTACCACTGAGGACTTCTTCGCTGAGGCGTATTTCGGTCTTAGGTTGGATCCGCTGGAATTGTTCAATTAAGTCATAAATGGCATCGCAACTGAGTACGCTTTCAATACAAATGCGCAATTTGACCTCCCAGCCATCTGCGGCTTGGCGTGCTAGGGCAGTCAACTCTTGCGCCGCCGTTAAAATTTGCCGGCCTTGCTCGAGGACCAAGCGACCAATGGCGGTGAGTTCAGCTTTGCGGCGGCTGCGATCAAAGAGTTCAACGCCTAAGTCTTCTTCAAGCTTATTGATGGTATAGGACACCGCCGAGGGGACACGGTGTAATTCTTCAGCTGCCGCAGCAAAGCTTTGCCGGCGTTCGATGGCATCAAGGGTTTGCAGTGCATCTAAAGTAATGAGTAAGGTCATAATTCAGTTTTCCTGATCTCTGGGGTCCAATAATTACCAGACTAACGGGCTAGTCTTTGCAGTACAATGGCCAGATAAAGCAGTAAAACTGGTTGTGTTTGCCGCTCATGCTTTGCCCCCAGTAAAGAGCGAGTAACTGTTGCGAATTG